>CAZPPD010000359.1:0-6292 GCA_964588185.1 uncultured Alcaligenaceae bacterium
TTACCCGGATGTAGTTATTTCGGACGCAGAAGCTTGGACCCACCAAGTGGCCAATCATCTGAAGATCCCGCGCATTAGCGTCGATCACATCGGCATAATGTCCTATTGCAAACCCGGCTTTGAGTGGCACGATAAAGTAGAGGGAAGCTTCGATGCCTTTATTTACCGCACCTTGATGGGGCGGCCGGATCGAATCATTGTTTCCAGCTTCTATGATGCCCCACCCAAACGACCCGGAGTGAAAGTTGTCGGCACCATGGTGCGATCCATCATCCACGAATTGACCCCGACCGATGGCGATCATCTTTTGGTGTACTTCAACCAAGGCCGCTATCAGATTAACAAACGCATTCTGCAAGCCTTGCAAGATGTCGGCTGCCCGGTGCGAATCTACGGCGGCACCAAAGAAGGCAGAGAAGGGAATTTGACGTTCCTCCCCCTAAGCAACCTGCCGTTCCTCGAAGACTTGGCTAGTTGCCGGGCGGTAATCAGTACTGCGGGAAACCAGCTCATGGGTGAGGCCATGTATTTGGGAAAACCGGTGTTGGTGATCCCCGAACGATGCGTGGAACAGCGGCTAAACGCGGCGGGAGTGGATAAATTAGGGATCGGCATGCGATCATCCCAGCGCCGCTTCACCACCGAGCGTATCCGCAAATTCCTGGACCGCCATGACGAATACGTGGCGAACATGAAAAAATATGTTCGCGATGGTAGAGCAGAAGCCATTGAAGCACTAGAAACTTTTATGGCAGAATTAGTACCCTCAGAGGTAAAGAACCCCCAACCCGCAGCTCTTCAATAGGAGTCCCCATGCGACCGATCCAACTCGGTCTAGCCATCGTCAGCAATAATCTCGGTACAGTTCCCCGTCCCGGTTGGTGCACTTATCTGGTTTGTTATCGCTGCAATGCCCGTTGCAAAATGTGTGACTCCTGGCGTATGAAGCCGGGAAGCGAGATGACCCCGAGCGAAGTCCGCCAAGTCTTCCGCAAAATCGGCAAGTTGGATGTGGTCCGCTTGTCCGGCGGGGAACCGTTTCTTCGGGAAGATATGCTCGATATTGCCACCGCAGTCCTGGAAGAATCCCGCCCCTCGGTGATTCACATTACCTCCAACGGCTCTTTCCCGGACCGCATCGAAAAGTTTGTCCGGGAGTTTCCCAAGCCGAAAAAGCTCCGGTTTATGATCTCCTTCGACGGCTTGGAGGAGGAACATAACGAAAGCCGGGGCAAAGATGTTACCTTTGACGTTGCCCTGGAGAGTGTCGGCCGCCTGGTTCATCTCCGCAAAGAATTGGGCGTCAAAGTCAGCATCAACCATACGATTATTTCCGAGCAATCGCTGGACGATTACGATGGTCTGCGGGATCAATTTGAATCCCGGGATGTCGATGTCCACATGGTTCTGGCCTATTCCGATTCCGCCATGTATGGCCTGAAACGCCGAGGCAAAAAGGCCGAAGACTTGATCACCGATTCCTATCCCCTGCACCCGAAGTTGCAGAAGGCCGATTGCGTCGGCTTTATCAAACGGCAACTCAAAGAACTCTCCCAAATCCAAGACCCGATGCTGCGAATCGGCAAACAATACTACCTCCGGGGCCTTTTGGCTCGCTTGCGCAAAACCGAAGGTCCCAAGCCAAAACCCAAGTGCGTTGCCTTGCGCAGCCACATCCGCCTGCTACCGGACGGAAGTGTGCCCGTCTGCCAATTCAACACCGAGAAAGTCGGCAATTTGGTTTCTCAATCCTTCGAGGAGGTTTGGCACGCCAAACACACCCAAGAATCCCGCAAATGGGTGGATGGCTGTGTGGGTTGCTGGGCCGAGTGTGAGGTAATGCCGAGTGCGATTTACTCGGGGGATTTGTTTAAGAACCTGGTGTGATTCCCAGTCCACTCTTTTCTTCCAAATCAAAGTGCCGAGGGTGGGACTCGAACCCACACGCCGTGAGGCACTGGATCCTAAATCCAGCGTGGCTGCCAATTACACCACCTCGGCGGGTAGATGTTTTATTATATCGTCCGATGGGTAAGGGGAAGGGATCAGATTAGCCTTTTTTTATTTTCAACACAAAGTGATTTTTCCCCTTTTTTCGCACGATATATTTCTGCTCCAAAACAATCGGCGGCTTGGTCGATTGGACTTCTCCTTTTGTTCCCGGATGAATCGTAACGCGGTGCTCTCCCGCTACCGCTCCGTCCAGCTTGGTGGAATGAACAAGCGTTTGCAATGAAAAAGAACCATCGGATTGGATTCGCCCTATGCCGGTGACTTTGCCCTTTAAGGAACGAAACTCTACCGCTCCGCCAGTCACCGGACCCGCACCAAGATACTCGACCTTTCCCGTTACCGGATAGACTTCGGGCAGGTCATCCGCCTGTCCGCATCCACCAACAAGAAGAACCAGTAACCCCATCGACCAACCGGTTTTCCCTGCCATTCCTAGAAATCCTCGCCCAACAGAACTTTGTCGCGGGGATCGCAAGCACCGGCCCAGGATTCCTCGCTGATGCCGTCGCTGATAAATCGCGAGCTGCCATCTCCCATGCCCACTACAATTCCGCCTTCGTGAATTCCCTGAGGCCGGCTTGGATCGCAAGTGTTCATCCAGTCGGGTTGCGATTGAAATTTGAAGCACGGGGGATAGCCGGGACCGGACGGATGCTTGCCAGTGGCATTGGTGCAGAAGATGGCCCGCCAAATGCTGTTCGAATCGGCCCACAAGCTTCCATAAAGGAAAGATAGATCGCCGCTCCAGCCACAGGTGCCGTACATCTCGGCAAAGAAGATGGTGTTGGATTGACCGTCGGGAAATGAATTCGGGATTCGGCTCCTGCCTTCGGTGTCTCCCGCCCGGGGATTGCCGAAGACATAATAATTGGCCCCATAATTTCCCGCAGCCCAATTATGAGCACCACCGTAGGGAGTCAGACATTTTCCATCCACGATGGAAGGGTCCGCCGGGCAAATGTAGGTGGGGATGACCCGAAAATATTGAATGCCGCCGTAGGTTTGATCCGGATCAAGAAGATCGAAAACATTCTTTTGTTCGATATAGGGCAGCAGCCAGTGAAAAACAGTCCGTCCGTAAGGGCCCTTATAAGGACCATCCACGGTCAATCGATGAACGGCACTTCGGGCTGCCGCAGGGGGAAGTACCCGGTATTCGTCATGAACATTGTGCAGTGCCAAGACAATCTGCCGCACATTATTCTGGCACGACATGCGGTCCGCTGCTTCGCGGACTTTTTGCACCGCCGGCAAAAGTAAAGCAATGAGGATGGCAATGATGGCAATGACCACCAAAAGTTCAATCAAGGTAAATCCCAAGCGGCTGGGAATTTTGGCAGGAGACATGACTATCTCCGGAAAGTATGCAAGAAAAAGGGGGGAGGTGATTAAAAGTTATCATCGATGCTTGAGTACAAAATGTCAATGATGTATTTGGTTTTCACCGTAAGGAGCAACGGCATAAACCAATCAGATAGGTGGAGGAAAATGCTCACGCAGGGCCACTGGGATTAACGGGATTTTCGGAGGGCCCTGCGTGAGTTGGAAGGATGGCATTGGGCATTAAGGAAAATAAACCCGGTGGCGCAGGCGGCTTAATTCATCTTCGTTGGCTTCTCCCCACATGAAGAAATCCCGGGGGCTTCGGGCGTAAACGTGATAGGGAAAGGATACCATGCCGCCGAAAGGTCCACCATGACCGTGCGGATATAGAGGCGGCGTGCCTTGGACATGGGGAAACGGGGGTCGTAAGTAATAATTCGGGCCGTACACCATGCCCAAATGGTTTTGCACATAAAATCCACATCCCCGGCAAGTATCCGGGGCTTGCCCCAAAGGCCGGCGATAAACCGGAGAGCAGCCGATAACTTGAGCTTTAGCTGGGAGAACGGAGAGTCCAAGCAGGAAAAACACTCCCAAACAGAGAGCGGTCGCTTTCATGGCGACTCCTTTCGAGGTGGGATCATCCTAGTTGCAGAACAAAGTAGCTTCCGTCCCAAGCCTAACCGATGAATTCCAGCCGTGACGGTAAAAAGAAGATTTTGGGGATGATTTTGTCGGGAAAGGGTGGAGCGAGAGGGAAAGGATAAAATAGATAGATAAGATTGGAAATGACGGCGGCTGACAGAGGATCTCAAAATCGTTGTTGTTATTCGTTGGGAGTGTCATGATCTTTCCCGCAAACGATAACTTCGCGGGCGATAATTTTGCTGGTGCATTGGGTTATTCGAACTTGGGGAAAAAGCTTTGGCTGGAATTGGGGGTAATTGTCTCTGATTGGCAATGAAGTGACCGTTATTTTTCCCCTTGGTGAACCATTGGAATCGGTAGTTTCTTTCTGACAATCATTTTTTGCGGGGTAGTACCGTCACCTGACGGGGTTTACGGTGCGGGTTGAGTTGATAGGGGGACTTGAAGGCGGGCAGAAAATAAGCCCACGGCTTTGGTTAGACCGTGGGCTTATTAATGGCTTTTCCTTAGGCACTTTTCTTGTCGACCGGGGGAAGGTCAAACAAGGAGCCTTCGCCTCGGACGACTTTGTCGGAGACAAGGAATTTGCCTTTGTGTTCGACCTCGGGCAGGTCGTACATAACATCGGTCATGAACTCTTCGACGATGCTGCGAAGAGCGCGGGCTCCGGTGTCGCGGGCTTTGGCTTTGCGGGCGATTTCGTAGAGGCCGGAGGGGGTGAACTCCAGTTCGGCCCCTTCCATCTCGAACATCTTTTGGTATTGCTTGACCAGGGCGTTTTTGGGCTCGGTCAGGATCTTGACCAAGGCGTCTTCGTCCAATGGTTCCAGCGGGGCCAGCACGGGGAGACGGCCGATGAACTCGGGGATCATGCCGAATCCCAGGAGGTCGTCGCTGGTGACCTTGTCGAGCATTTCGCCCAGGCGTTGTTCCCGATGTTCGGGGTTACTGCCGAAGCCGATGGTCTTGCGACCGACGCGACGGGAGATGATGTCTTCCAGGCCGACGAAAGTTCCACCACAGATAAAGAGGATGTTGGTGGTGTCCACCTGAATGTATTGTTGCTCGGGATGTTTGCGGCCACCTTGCGGGGGGACGTTGCTGATGGTGCCCTCCAGCATCTTCAGCAGGGCTTGTTGCACTCCCTCACCGCTGACGTCGCGGGTGATGCTGACGTTTTGGCTGGTTTTGGCGATCTTGTCTACTTCGTCGATGTAGACGATTCCCCGCTGGGCGGCTTCGATGTCAAAATCAGCGGCGTGCAAGAGCTTGAGCAGCAGGTTTTCGACGTCTTCGCCGACGTAGCCGGCTTCGGTCAGGGTCGTGGCATCGCCGATGGCAAAGGGCACGTCCAGGATCTTGGCCAAGGTTCTGGCCAGCAGGGTTTTCCCGCTACCGGTAGGGCCGATGAGCAGGATATTGCTTTTGTCTACCTCGACATCGCTGTGGGCATCTTCGCCCAGGCTCAGTCGTTTATAGTGATTGTGGACGGCTACGGAGAGAACCTTTTTGGCTCGCTGTTGGCCGATCACATATTGGTCGAGCTTTTCTTTGAGATTGCGGGGGGATGGTATACTGGTGAGCAAACTCTTGGAAACGCCGCGGCGACGCTTTTCCTGCTCGATGATGGACTGGCATAATTCGATGCATTCTCCGCAGATATAGACATCGCCGGGTCCTTCGACCAGTGGTCCAACTTCTCGGTAGTTTCTCCGACAGAAGGAACAATAGGCATTGCGATTCCGTCCGCTGTTCCCGGTAGGTCGTCGTCCACCATTCCCCTTACCGGAATCATTTGTGGGCATGCTGTCTCCTTGTTCACCGGCCCTTTCGCGAAGGGCTGTAGTTCCGAATCTGACGGTTTAACGAAGCTTGGCCTGTCAGGCGTTCAAATGTGAAGTAAAGATTTTTACCATAAATCGGCAAATTGATGAAGTGAGGAAATTCACATTGAATGAGGCCATTCTCCGTTCCAAAATTCTACGTCCGAACTTACTAACTCGCAAGCAGTTTCATACGCGGGAGCCTTGCCTTTTTGTGGAGAGAGTGGACAATCTGGCAAAATCCGTTCCAACAAAGTAACACGTTCTATCTAACCCATTACCAGTTAGATTCTTCCTCATCCTTGGAGAAGGAATCCGGATTGGTAGTTTCCGAAATTCTGTCGGGTGTTTGCTGGAATTGGATTTGAATCCGTTCAAATTCCTCTTGGCTAACTTCTCCTTCTTTTAATAGGAGGCGATAGTGTTCCAGCTCATCGAGTTCCTTTTGGTCCGTGGGATTCAGCTGTCGGCGGAAGTGGCCAATA
>CAZPPD010000360.1:0-6282 GCA_964588185.1 uncultured Alcaligenaceae bacterium
AACTAGGCGCATTACCAATGACTGGATGCCTTCGATGAGTTGCCGGTTGACGGCAGCCATTTGTTGCTGTCCGGCGTCCGGGTCGGAAAAGTCATACAGCCGCAAGATATCCTTGAAAGCTTGCAATCCTTCGCTGGGATCGGAAAGGGACAGATGGTTGAGCTGGAAATGCGAAACCAACTTCCAAGAACCGCCTCGCCGCGGCGGTGGACGCAAAGGCGAAGTTGGAGGACGAACTAAATGGATGCCTTTAAGCGGCGCGGCCGATTCCAGTTCGAATCGAGGTCCTTCGTTCTTTTGCAGCTCTGTGGGCAGATCTCGGTTGGAACACGTTGTTTGCAATTCCATTTGCCCGCCGGAAAAATATCGGGGCCGGAATTTGCGATCCACCAGGCTTAAAAATACCTCCGAACCATTATCTTCTTGGCCAATGGAAGGCCGGCGCGTCGTAAACCAATAGGAAATCGCTTTCTCCGGGTCGCGGTCATGGTTGAAGGAATAAAAAGGCAAAAGCTTCGCGGATTCTTCGGTAGGGGACTCCGTAGAGGTTACGGAGTTAACCGAGTAAACTTCCATTCCCTCCGGGTTGGCACCATCGGGGACAACGCGGTATTCATACTTTTCCGCTGACAAATTTACCGGTTCGGCGGTCTGCTCGAACAAATTTACAATCGGCGTGCATCCTTGTTGGAACATGGATGGATTTAGAGCCTGCTCGAGATTTCTAACGCTGCGATTGAGGAAAAAGATTGCCTCCACATTCTTCTGAAATCCGGCACGGCAAACATTTTTCCAACCCCCCAAATCCACAAACAGAAACTTGCTGGGATAAGTGAAGAGTTCCGTCAATAAGCGGTACCCCATCAGAGAGCGCTTGGGGTAAGGAAGTAATCCCTCCTCAGCTTCGAAACCGACCTGAAAGAGACATTGTTCCGGGCGAAAGTGCACCGGTTTGGGTTCGGTCTCCGGCTCCACCGGTCGAAAAACAACCTGGATCACATTGTTGAACAGCAATTCGTAAAGGACCGGGACCAGGAACGGGTCCCCATTCAGGTGAAATCGCAAGCGCTCCAAACTCAGGTCGGCCAACTTCACCCCGCCCTGCGTTTCAAATTGCAGGCGTAAAACCGCAGCCGTCTGCGGGGGGATTTGCAGACCGGCAGGAAAGGGAGGGGGTTGCAGTTGGGCAGCGGTCAGTTTTACCGGCCACAATGTTACCGGATAAGCGGTGCAGTATTTACAGGACACATTGTTAATGGGCGGAGTCCGCAATCGGCTGTGGCGGGCAATCGTGAATCCATCCGGCAGTTGAGCACGAGCCGGGTCCAATTCAAACTGGATGGTTGCCATGGAAGGAATTGGTGCCAGATAGTGAGGATACAAGATGCTTAACAAGGCATCGGTGAGTTCCGGAAAATCATCATCCAGTTTCTGGTGAATGCGGCCGGAGATTAAAGCAAAAGACTCCAGCAGGCGTTCCACATGGGGGTCTGCCGACCCGTGTTGTTCCAGAAGCAGCCGACCGGCAGCAGCAGGATAATGTTTGGCGAAATCCTGGGCCAGTTGCCGAATAAAAATCAATTCCCGTTCATAAAAAGGAAAAAGAGCTTCGCTCATAGTGAGGGGAATTGTATCAAATTAGCGATGGTTTGCCCTGATGGTTGGTGAAATGGCGGGGAGAGGAATTACCCACCTCTTGTTCTCCCGTTGCCGGGAAAAAGAAGTGGGCTCATGGAAATCCTTAATCTTTTTGGATGCTCTTATTGTCTCCCATGCGAGCCCGGATTCGCGAAAACTGGTCGATGGCCGGGAACACTTCCGTGGTCAAGCATTCTTTGAGAAGGTTTAAGCTTTCTACCAGGGTTCCCACACCTTTTTGCAGTTTTTGCAAAACGATTGGGGCGGCACATTGTTGGCACCATTGTTCTTGGGCCGAGGCTTGAATCATTTCTACGGCTAAAAATTTGCGTTGGCAACAAGGGCAGGTTTGAAGTTCAGCATCCGCCTCCCGGCAGCGGCTTTTTAACCAATCGGCGAATACTCGGCGTGCTCCTTCATCATCGGGATTTTCCGCCAGGATCAGGAAAAAAGCTTGTTCCGTTTTTTCCAGCCAGTTTGAGCTATTGGGTTCTTGTGACATTATACACCTCACTTTGAAAAGACCTTTTACCATTCCCACCTTTGGATTAAGGCCAGGCGTTAAATGGGTAACGACTTACCCACCTCTAAATGCGAGAGCCGGACGCAGAAGTAGACAGCAAAATTGGGAATTTGTTGAAAATAAATTTTGGATATAAGCAAAACATGAAGGAGAAATGAGAGGGAACTAAGGCAATGGCTATTCTTCCTTAAGAAGAATCAATTTAGTGAAAGTAATCCGCTTAATAGCTTATGTTCCCAGCAGCAGCTGAAACTCTTATAAAATCTGGAGTGGGGTTCCCGCTAGATATCCATACCTAGTTCGGGAACCCCGGCGCCAGCGGACGCTCGCTTTGGGTGAACGCGATTTCGATACAAAGTCAGGTTTGGCGAAAAAAGGAACGGCCAAGCACAAATGGACCTGACCTCTTTTGCCACTCGCTTAGTAAACGGCTAACTACGGTTAAACTTGCGCGAGAAGTGATTTTGGAAGGCTTTCAAAGAAATGCCGGGGTTCTCCTCTCAGGAAAAGGAAAAACCATTCCTCTGCAAAAACTCCCGGGCCCACAAATAGTGGTCCAGAATCCCGTCCGTCGGTCTGCCCAAGATTTGATAGGCAAGAAACAAGGCTTCCACGGTGGCCAAGCCGTTTTCGGGATCCGAACCCAATTTGCTGACTCGGGGAAAAGCCGAATGGTAGCCTAGCAGGCTGCGAGTGGGAAGGTGTTCTACTCCCTGCAGCATTCCTTTAACCCGCCGCCAACTGCTGTCCAAAATAAGTAGCCCGCAAGCTGAGTCTTCTGTGGTTAAAGGATCTCCTTCGGCAGATAAACGCACATATCCCGCTAGCGGGGGAAAGCGTTTAATGGGATGATGCCGGATAATAATATCGGGACGCTCCTTCAACGCCCAAATAGTACACTTCTTCTTGTGTTCCTTGGGGCTTCGGATAATTACAGTGGGTGGAAAATTCCGATTCATGTTGGGCAAGTGACCTGTCTTCTTGAAATCCGATGAGGAAAACCGAAGAATACCAATTGTTAGGTTACCACGTATCCAGCAGAAGGAGAAATATTGTGACCGTGGAATTAAAGTATTGCGCAATGTGAAATTACGAACCCCAAGCCGTCAGTTTGACGAGCAAGCTGCTTTCCAAATACAAACAAAAAATCTCGGACTTCAAATTAATTCCCGATACCGGCGGATGTTTTGAATTGAAAGTAAATGGGGAGTTAGTTTATTCCAAGCTCAAGACCGGAAAGTTTCCGGATGAGGATTGTGCAGTGAATGCCATCGGCAAAAAGTTGAAATAGAAACCTACCTTCAAACCCCGTTCAATCCGGACGGGGTTTTATTTTGCAAACAAATCGCGAAGAAACTGTTGGGATTGCTGCCAATATTCCGCCGCGGATTCAAAATTTACTTCCATTGGCTGAGCTTTTTCTGCGGGCTGCATTTCCGGCGGGAACTCCACTTTCACTTTCGGGTTTAAGGGAATCTGATTACTTCCACTTACGGCCAATTTTTTCTCCACCTCGGGACTGAGAAGGTAATCGATCAGCTTTTTCCCTTGTTCCGGATGCGGGCAATTCTGGATTAGTGCTACCGTATTGGGAATAAACAGAGTTCCTATGCAGCCGTCGTTCCCCTGATCTGGGAAAATAATTTCGACCGAATTTCCCGCTCGCACTTCACCCATGGCGTCGTCCGTATCGGTCATGCAAACAGCGTACAAACCGTTACCGACTCCTTCGGCGGCCTGCTTGTTCCCCGGGACCAAAATAACGTCATTGGCCGCGAGCTTGGTGTAAAACTCCCGGGCCTTTTTGCTGCCCCAAGCGGAAAACAAACAGGCGGCATGGGTTGCGGTGGTACCGAATTGCGGTTTGGCCATGGCCACTTTGCCTTTCCATCGCGGATCGGTTAGATCCCATAAGGATTTTGGTTTTTCGTTGGCCTGAACCAAATCGGTGTTGATTAACAAAATGCGAGCCCGCCCGGCGAAAGCGTGCCACGTGTGATCGGCGGCTTGAAATTGTTTGGGGAACGGTTTGGCCGAAGGGCTGGGGTAGGGTTGCAGCAATCCCGCTTTTTGCAAACGGATGGTGGCGAGGATTTCATTGTTCCAATGAACATCACAGCGCGGTTTGGCTTTCTCGCTCATCAGCGTCTGGAACAGCCCCACGGATTTATTCGCCTCGGTGTCGAATTGGGTATTCACCCGGATTCCGGTTTCCTCCTGAAAATCTTTAATGATGGATTCGGAAAATTCCCGGTCCAAGGCACAGTAAAGTACCAATTGAACGGAAGATTTGCCGAATCCGGCCAATGCGATCGATATGAATGAATGAAAGAGGATTAAAAAGCGAAGTGGATAGGACATTTAGTTGTTTTGGTTTCTTTGGGAACTCTTTTGGGGCGAAAAATATTTTACCAAGCGAACTTCGTTTCCGGTTTCATTATACTGCAAGTCATCCACTAACCCGCGCGACATCAGAATTCCGAAACCACCCTCACGTAGCCCCAATGCTTCGCGTACCATCATATGGGAAACCGGGTCTTCCGGATCGGCCGCATGGGGGACATTTTTTGGATTGAATCCGGGACCGCGGTCTTCAATTACTATGGTGACTTTTTCCGAATCAATGTGATAAGTCACATTCAAGATCATATCCACTTGTTTTTGGTGGCCCCACTCGATGGCGTTGGTCCCCATCTCGCGAACTGCCGTAGTCAATTGGCGGACATGATCTTCATCTAAACCGGAATACAAAAGCAAGGCACTCAGCAAGCCGTTCAGCTCTTCCAAGTATTTGGTATCGCTTTGGAGTTGGAATTGAATTTCCCCTTGGGAACCCTTATTCTCCATTTCTTTTTTCCAGGAGAAGGCCTGTTCGATTGCCCCATGGAGTTCCTCGGAATCAAACGGTTTGGGTAAGTATTGGTTTGCTCCGACCTTCAAGCCTTTAAGCTTATCTTCTTTGGCAGTCAGGGCACTAATCATGATGATGGGGATCAAATTGGTGTCCCGTTCCAGTTTTAAGACTTCGCAGATCTCAAAACCATCAATATCCGGCAACAGCAAATCGAGCAGAATCAAATCGGGTTGATTATCCCGAACCCAGGAGATAGCCGATTTTCCCCGATTCATCACGGTAGGCTCATAACCCCAGCGACGAAGATGTTCCGCTAACAACATCCCGGTGTCTTGTTCGTCTTCCACTACCAGAGCAGCACGCGGCATGGAGATGTCTCCTTGGCGTTAGTTCGAGGCATCCAATAACGAAAATTATTTTCTCACCCTGATTAGTACCGGTCAACCCTCAAAGATTTGAAGAATACGTTAGGATGCGGCCTTGGGAAAAAGGGGACACGCACCTGTAATGCAAAATCCCTTTCGGGCCGTGCCGGCTAAATGTGCCCGTCCCCTTGATCGAACACTAATATCCTACATTCAAATCCACAACGTTTTGTAGGGGTTTTCCTGAAAGCCACGCTTGCAAATTCCCCCGAAATCGCTGCAAGGGCAAAACAGAGAAGTTGACCGGATCCCCGCTGTAATGGGGGCTAATGATTACTTGTTCCAACTCCCAGAAAGGAGAATCTTCGGGAAGAGGCTCTTTGGCAAATACATCCAATCCGGCTCCTGCCACTTTCCCTGATTGCAGAGCAGCCAGCAAAGCGGATTCTTTCGCCACTGCCCCTCGAGAGATATTAATATAGAACACACCATCCTTCATCGAGGTGAATTCTTTTTCTCCCAGGATTCCTTCCGTATAAATTGTGAGAGGAAGTGCTACGACAACAAAATCTCCTTCCGCCAACATCGAATGCATTTCTTCCATTGGGTAGAGCCGGTCCACAAATGGCGTCGGCTTGAAATTCCGCCGGCAACCCACCACCCGCATGCCGAATGCTTTTGCCAGTCGCCCAATTTCCTGTCCAATGTTGCCGGCTCCCACAATGGCGACCGTCTTGCCGGCGAGATCGAACATGGTTCGGTTGATCCTGTTATCCCATTTTCTTTTCAGTTGGTTTCGCATTGCCAGATGGAGATTACGCGACAGCATGGACATCAAAGTCAGCGTATGTTCGGCAATGCTGGCCCCGTAGAGACCGGCCAGGTTGGTCACGACGATATTC
>CAZPPD010000361.1:0-6276 GCA_964588185.1 uncultured Alcaligenaceae bacterium
CAAGCCGATTGGTCCCCACAAGCAGGTCCAGAAGGTCAAGCTGATCATCGTAGCTACCGGAAGTAGGCCAATTTGCCGGCCCAAAAACCGGGGCTCGACAAGATTAATCAGGATCAATTCACCAATTCCATAGAGAGTCGCCACAAATACTAATTGCCACCAACTTTCAAAGGCTACCAAGCAAAGTAAGACCGGGGGAACCGCAGCCAGCCACACACCTAAGCCCGGAATAAAGCGAAGCACAGCCAGCAGAAATCCCCACAGCAAGGAAAAAGGCACTCCCAGAAAAAACAAAACGATCGTTATGACTCCCGCATGAATGCTGTTTATAACCAGCTTCCGCAGCATGTAGTCACTTATTCGCTGAGAGGCTTCATCGAGAGCTTTGGTGGTGATCGTTAATCTTGTGCTGCCTGTGAGACGAATAAACCGGTCACGCAACTCTTCGCGATAGACCAGAATAACCAGAACCAGAGCAATCACCAAACCTATCGAAGCAACTAAGCGAATGACCTCTTGAGCAGTCGCGGCAAAAAAGGATATCATTCCGCCTACATCCGCCTGAGGGACCACAGGTGTGACTACCTTCTTCTCCTTTGCCGGTTCTTCCTCTGGTGTCTCATCGTTGTTGGAACCTTCTCCCAATTCTTTGGTTACTTTTTTTGTTGTCTGGAAAACTTTTCCAACGGTTGACTCCCCTTCACCACGGAAACTACGAATTTTCTTGATCAATATCTTCCCATATTTGGGAGTGTTGTCTGCCAGGATTACGAATTGTGACAGGATAGAGACGCTAAGAATTCCCAATAATACAAAAGCAACAATGCTGACAAAGACCACAGCGGGGATGCGCCTAAACCCCCTACTTTGAACCAGGCGAACTAATGGATTCAACAAGAATGCCAGAAGAATGGCCAAGGTGAATGGGATGAGCACCCGTTGAGCAACTGATAGGACGGTTACCAATAAACTCAAGGTAGCAAGGAAAATCAACGGCTGAGAGTTAATCTTCCGAAGAAAGTCGGGCATGGTAGGTTCCTTTGGTTAACCGAACCCATGAGATGTTATAAGATTATATGAGAGGTGCAAAAAAAAGCCCCACAGCTTAAAATCACTCTAGCTGTGGGGTTGTTGCTACCGAGCCGCGTGGTGGGCAGTAGCATCCTGGTTGGGCCGACAGCTTAGTCCGGTTTTATTTTAATCAGTTTCTGAATCTGAGTCACTTTGGAGTTGGCAAACAGGACGTTTGATAGATAGAACTCATCAGTTTTTGCTCCCCGGACAGTCATTTTCAAGTCCCCAGTACCAAAACCCAGGATATAATGCCGAAACGGATCGTCATGAAATTCTTCAAAAACCAAGCCGCCGGTGTCATAGCTCTGTTCGCCCCCGCCGATTAGGTGTTCTTGAGTAACCTGGCCTGGGACAACTCGCCAGTAGCTAAGTCGATCAAAAACGAAAAAGGTGAGGGCCCAGAGAATAAATACAAATGTGGAGGAGAGCATGTAAAAGCCGAAATTCATGTGAACGGTCATCTCGGGAATTGCGCGAAGGATGTTATCCCACCATCCCAACCAAGCAAATAACACCGCAAAGAACAATCCGGCCATGATTGCAATGCCGGCTGCTAATCCCCGCAGAGTAATATTGGTTACCAGTAAGCAAGCGAACAAGACACAGATATAAACAAAACCCAAA
The DNA here is from genome assembly GCA_964588185.1 of uncultured Alcaligenaceae bacterium. Taxonomy (GTDB): domain Bacteria; phylum Planctomycetota; class Planctomycetia; order Gemmatales; family Gemmataceae; genus CAZPPD01. The sequence continues at coordinate 1,699 of CAZPPD010000361.1, forward strand.
CCGCTATTCGGGTGGATTTTCTCAGCCGGGTTAACGCCCAGGTAAATCGAACTACCGGAAAAGAAGGTGATTGCCGCCATTACAAATCCAACGACCCACACCGGCCACCAGTAGAACATCATCGAGTGAGAAACAATGATTATCTTGTCCGGAAGATTTGGCGGATCTTCTTGATGTTCGGTAACTGTCAAGCCTTGAGCATGTTCTTGTTTAGACGCAGAAGTCATAATTATTCCTTTGGTTAATTGTCGGAAATTTACGAAGAAGGTGTTTCTTATTTACAGAAGCAAACTCTTCCATTGCAACCGGGTGCTTAGCACCTCGCACCAGTTTGTAGGCTTTAGAATTTTTCGTTGGCGCTTTCAGAGCTATAAGTTCGGATTTGTTCGACTAACTCCGCGGGATTTAACACGGAGTCGACAAAAAGAATTTGGTCATCCCTTGGTCCCCAGGTGAAAGAAATACTTCCCGAGTTTAACCATTTACAAAGCCGGGGTTGATAAATGTCAATGTTTGTTAGATTGGAATGATGGACTTCGATGGTCTTGTCCGAGATTAATCCTTCGCTCACGATTACACTTGTATTGGTTAAAGTTACTTTGCGACGTGATGCTTTCCACCACCAATAGGCCAAGACCCCACCACTCAGAATGAAAAGAGTTGCACTGGCTATGCTTATTAGTAAGTTGGCATTGATTACAGAAAAGATGAAACCGACCAGCCCCAAAACTGCCAACAGCAAACTTCCCAAGGACCGCAATGGATACCGCCGAAAGAGCGGAGAAGAATAAACGCTAATCACTGAGCTTTCTTCGTTTTCATGAGTGAAAGCGTTTCCCTCATGTTCCTCAGTTTCTTCGGAATTTGCATCAACATCCTGACCCGAGTGGTTGTCGACATTTGCCGGAGTAGTTAACGAAGGTTCCGGGCTAGCTTTAGGAAGGTCAATCTGAAACTCTTTTCCGCACAACGGAGCGTTACAACTTACCACAGCTCCATCTGATAAATCTGAAACCTGAACCGCTTCATTGCAATGAGGACAGCGGTATATGTTTTGTTGAGTTAACATGAAAAATCCCTCGCTTCTAAGTTTTCATTTGAGGTCTATTAGATACAAGTCTTATGCCAATCCATCTCGAAAACATTTATATTGTTTTTGTGTAATGGCTTACGGCGGCAACCCGGAGAGTTGGTTTTGCTTAAAAAGGATTTGAATTGAGAATTGACTTTCTCACGATGTGGGAGCGATTTCCCGAAATAGAAATGCGGGAGATCTTTTTTTGTTAGCCACCGCAACAATTTTTGAAGAATGCCGATTTTTGATGTGAAATAGATTTCTCACCTGGCGGCAGACAATCTCTCAGTTATTACTAGTTCATGACAAACACCACGCTTTTACACAGAATTTGATATTTGGGAATTAAACTTGCACGATTGTTAAGCAAGTTAGTTACAACATCTTGTTTATATGATTGGACAGAATCGTGGATCCGAAAGAAATTGAACTAACAAATGGGGAATCGCAACAAGAACAAACCGCTCAGAACTCCACTTCAGGCGAAGAGCATCAAGAAAACGAACAGAAAGATTCTCAAAAACAAAAAGAGAACCCCGAAAGTTTGAGTGGAATTTTGCAGCAATTAGTTAATGCCTCTGAACAGTCCGAAGGAAAACAGACTTCGGTCGGGCAAATTGTGGAGGCATTTGGGAGCCGAGCACATGGACCGCTGTTGTTAATCCCAGCACTGCTCGCTTTAATCCCAATTACTGGCGGAATTCCCGGAATCTCCATTACCACTGCCACTATCATCATTCTGGTTTCGTTGAATATGTTGTTTAGCCATGGGACGGTATGGATGCCAAAATTCATAAGAGAGCGATCCGTTTCTCACCATAAACTGGAAGGTCTTGTCAACAAGAACATGTTTTGGATCAAATGGTTTGATAAGTTATTCCAACCTCGCCTTCAATTCATGACAGAAAAGCCGTTTTCCTATGTGATCGCTCTCATCTGCATTGGCTTGTCGTTAGCAATGTACCCACTTGTTTTCATTCCAATGGGAGCAGCACCACCTTCATTCGTAATCATGTTGCTCGCCCTTGCCCTCATGGCCAAAGATGGAATCATTACTATTGTTGGGATGATTCTTACTGGAGTCACTGCTTGGTTGACTTACTATCTCATCACAAACTTTTGGGATTACATTGAGACCGGATTGTCCTGGTTAGGGCTTATGTAATTACCACGTATACGCTCTTCTTGCCTGTCCCATTGGATTTGGAATTCCTCAATTATTTTGGGTGCCACGCTCGCCCCCTATCATTTTGAACCTTTGCGGTTTGTTCTTAAAGCTAAGTACTTCGAATATCTTGTCGAGGATGCATCAGGTCAACAGGTGGGTCGCAGCCCCGGAATTCAACAGAACTCCTCTTTTTTGTAGTGGCATAAACTTTGCAGGGTATTGGTATTCATAATGATTTCTAAAATCCCTCTATTTTATTGAGGAGGAGATAGATGCAAAATGAAGATCTGGTTCAACACCTCAACCAACTGATCACCATGTGTAAAGACAGTGAGCAAGGATACCGAACTGCTGCCGAGGAAGTTAGAAAGATGGGTCTCAAGACTCTTCTCCATCAACATGCCCAGCAACGGGCAACTATGAGGGCGGAGTTGCAAGAACAGGTTTTACAACTCGGCGGTCAACCAATAGAGGACGGTAGCCTTCTCGGCAAGATCCATCGAGTGTGGATGGAAGTCACAACTACATTTGTTGATAAAGATGAATCATTTGTCCTGGGCGAATGCCTTCGGGGAGAACAAAGCTTTTTGGATTATTACGATGATAAGCTGAGTAATGAGATCCCGGATGATTTAAAAGAATTATTGCAGCAACAAAAAGACAAAATTAGTTCTGCCATTCAAGGATTACAGACTTCCCAAAGGCAAGTCGAAAAGACCCAGGTATAGTTGGGAGGATTTTTAACCCTGATAATTGTTTATTCACGCAACTCGAAACTTGCGAAGGTTACATCTTCCACTTTGGGCGAACCTGGAATGGTGGTCAACCCGTAATCGCTTTGACGAAGAAGTTCGTCTCTACCTGCTTTCCGGTAATCAGTTTGGTTTGAAGCGCGATTTGGTTTAAGAATACCTCCGATGGGTCCACAATCAGGCATTTTGCTTTTACAGCGGATTTGAGCAGCGGGGTTCGCTTCCACTCCGCGGAAAGATCCATAATAACCTGCCCCGGCTTCATAGCGGAATAAAGAATCTGTTCCACTTTCTCCGGCAATTTCTCACAAGACACAAGAATTTCAAACCCTGCCTTTGGAACCGATTCAATTGGAACGACCTTCGCCTCTAGTTCTGAAGCCATTTCCTCACTTTTGTTTTTGTCCGCGTTTGAAACCGTAATCTCACCTTCTTTGCCCCTGAATTCTGCAGCCAGAACGCGCCCGACCGGACTGAGACCCATGAAAAGCACTTTTCGTCCTTTCAGCCATTCCAAACCGGCTCCTTTTTTCTCCAATAACTGACTTAGCGAAATTATTTCCGCCTGCCCCCGCGTATAATAGCCCTGCCATTCGTTGTCGTTACGGCGGATGGTGTCCACGGCATTGGCAATCTCCACGGACCGATGTTTTTTGTTGACCAGCTCAAGCAGATGCTCTTGCTGGGCCGTTTCAACTACCACCGTTGCCAACTTTACGTTTTCCACAATCTTCTGAAAAAGACGGGCGTTTCCAACCGCCATGGGCAGGCAACGGACCGACAAGTCCAGATGGGCAAAGGCGGCATTGAGCGCTGCCACCGTTTGATATTCCCTTTCCCCAAAACCGGTCACTCCGACCAAATGGGTGTGCTTGTCAATATCCGGCAACTGATAGATCTCATGGAGTTCGCGGACGGAGGGTTGCCCGGGATACGCTTCCATTCCCTTTTCCAAAGCGGCGTAAGTCCACGGAGCACCGATTTTCTTGGCCAAAACCGTAAGCATTATGCCGGCCTTGCCCATCCCTTGGACGACGGTCGGCACAGCCGGCTTTGCCAGTATCTGCACCAGCGGCCAAGCCTCTTCCGGAGTCGTAGCCGCCGTCGCCAGCTTAATGACATCGGGTTTTTTGCTTTGGGCTTCTTCATATCTCTTGAGGATGTCAGCGGCTTTGTCCTCTTTTTTTACCGTGTAGGTTATCAACCGCTTGGTTGGCGGAGCCGGATCAATTTTATCGGCCACATCCAACTCAATCTCCAGGTAGTCGGCCTTATTCGCGAGGCATTGCCGCAGCAACGCCAATCGTTCAGCTTCAGTTCCATCCCACGCCCCGCCATCCTCGGGTCGCCGACAGCTCATAATTACCGGGGCAGGTTTATGGTAGAGCAACTCCCCGATTTCCGGGGCTATGCCGAAGCGGTCCATGCGGATTTCCAACAGATCACACTGCTTCGCGGAATTGAGCATATCCACAAGAGCAAAACGCCTGGATTCCTGGTTAATAGTGATGCAGATCATTGGCAAAACCTTTGGATGACAAGAATTCAAATTCCCAAAATAAGTTTCTCAGAAGTGATTTGTG
>CAZPPD010000362.1:0-6265 GCA_964588185.1 uncultured Alcaligenaceae bacterium
AGGGAATGCTTACCGCGTTCGCAAACCCACAACCGATGGGGCGAATCAACCGGGTATTTGGTGGGCCCCAATTTTTCGTTGGGTTTGCCTTTTGGTCCAACTGATTGGGATAAGGAATATGTAAGGGTGGGAGGGGAAGCGACATTAGGATGGCAAATTGGCTTCGGTCGGAGGACGGGCCAAGATCATTCCAATGTCTCGCCCGAGAGTGACAAGATGATGTCAACGGCTTGTAGTTCTCCTCGGGGCTCGGCAGAAATTTCGCAAAGTTATTCCGACAAGTTATTCCGCACTCCCCTTCTTTTCCATCTGCCACCAAATAAAGCGGGCCGCTTCGGCGAATACCAGGACCGAGGCCGTGGTCGCGGCAATGACCAACCAAGAAGTGATCCCTATCGGTTCTACGTTAAAGACCGCTCCCCCGAAAGTGACAATCAGAATCTGGCCGATGGCAATGATACTGGCGATTGAAAGAAAGGCCGGATTTTCCAGGATATGACTGAAGCCGCTCTCGCGTGGAGTCAAGGAGCGGCAGTTAATTTGGTTCCACACCTGGAAAAACACGTAGACAGAGAAAAAGATGCTCACCTGGTAAACAGTGAAGGCTACATCGACTTCTTTGCCCCCATCCGACTCGGGCGCTACTTCCGGTTCTTCTTCGATTTTCCAGGCCACAATCTCCCCTTCGGCATTTGTCTCCACGTCCAAATCTTTTTGCGGCAGGGAAAAACGTGACCCGCTGGATTCCACCGACCAGTTGGTTTCCGGTTGCGCTGTGCCAAACCAGCCGGGAATAATCTGATTATTTTCCACTCCTCTGACTTTCATTCCCATCAACAAAACCAACATAACCACCACGAAAAAGGCACCCGTGCTGAGGATGGTTCTAATCATTCCCGGCGACAAGATATTTTCATCCTTCCGTTTTGGCGGCACCATCATCACTCCCGGTCGCGGCGGTTCCGAACACAAGGCGATGGCCGCAAAGGTATCCATAATCACATTAATCCACAGGAGTTGCAAAACGGTGAACGGAGCTTCGACCTGGAATAGCAATGTGCCCAGGAAAAAGATCGTTAACGCCGACACATTGATGGTGAGCTGGAATTGAATGAACCGTTGGATGTTTTCATATAAGGATCGCCCCCAATGAACCGCTTTGACAATGGTCGAAAACGCATCATCCAAGAGAACAATCTTACTCGCCTCTTTGGAAACCTCCGTCCCAGCAATCCCCATCGCCAAACCGACATCCGCTTTCTTTAAAGCCGGAGCATCGTTAGTCCCGTCCCCGGTTACTGCCACCACTTCATCCAATTCCTGGAGCAGCTTTACCATGCGATATTTATCCAGAGGCCTGGCCCGCGCTAATATTCGAAGACGTGGAAGAAGTTCTTTGATCTCCTCATCTGAGAGTTCATTGAATTTGTCGCTGGTTAAAATAATGCCGTCATTGCCGTTGATCTCAGCTTCAGCCTGGGTAATCAAGCCAATGTTGTATCCAATGGCACGAGCCGTTTGCACGTTGTCGCCGGTGATCATCTTGACTTCGATGCCGGCACTGCGGCATTGCTCGATGGCATCCTTGACATCTTCGCGCAAAGGATCCCGAATTGCCACCATGCCGGCAAACACCAGTTCACTCTCTAATGAATCCCGGATTTCATGTAACGCATCTTCTTCGTGAGGAGTGTCCTCGGGCAAATTCTTGTAGCCAAACGCCAAGGTGCGCATGGCATGAACGGTGGAATCTCGCAGGCATTCGAGAACCGCATTTTTTGCTTCTTCGTTCCAGGGCTGAGTGCTGCCGTCGGCCAGTTGATAATGGGTAGTGTGCTCCAGCAACCATTCCGGGGCCCCTTTCACCAAGGAAACCAACCGGTCCCCATATTTAATCACCGTCGTCATCCGCTTGCGTTCCGAGGAAAAATGGAGTTGGTACAGCGGCTCATATTCTTTGCGAAGTTCTTTGTATTTAACTCCCCCTTCCTGGATGAATTGCAGCAAGGCTCCTTCGGTAGTGTTGCCGACGGTGTGAATCTTGCCGTCTTTTTCCTCCAGGTTGGCTGTGGAATTTGCCGCCGAGATGAGGGTCAGCCAATCCAATGGTTTGCCGTCGCGAGGCCAAGTCCCACTACCGGGAACGGCCCACCCTTCCGTCCCCCGGTCATAAGATTTCCCTTCCCAAATAAGCCGCTCCACTCGCATTTTGTTTTGCGTCAAGGTCCCGGTCTTGTCGGAACAAATCACCGTTGCCGAGCCGATGGTTTCACAAGCCACCAGTTGGCGGACCAAGGAATTGGCCCGGGTCATTTTCCGCATCGCCAAGGCCAGAGATATGGTCACGCTCATCGGCAGACCTTCGGGCACGGCCACCACGATTATAATCACCATGTTCACGAAGTAACCAAGCAATACTCCCAAGACATTCAAAAAGGCTTCGCCGCTTTGCGGGAAGAAGACTTTTCCCGAAGCTACCCCATAGATGAGCTGAGCTACAAAAATCGCGACTGCGGCAATGTAGCCCACTTTGCTGATCAACTCGGCGAGATTTTGCAGCTTCACTTGAAGCGGCGTCATTTCCTTGGAGATGGTCAGCTTATGTTTGATTCGCTTCTCTTCGGTTTCGTCGCCGCTATCCTCGGCTTCCGCTTCTTCCGCCGACAGCTTGCGGGCGATTTGGCCCAAGTAAGAAGTGTCTCCCACTTCGGTCACACAGAGCACACCGATGCCGTCGACCACCTGGGTTCCCCGGTACAAACATCCCGGTTGTTCCGGACCGGATGCGTCATCATCCAGCGGGCGGACTTGTTTGCGGACCGGCTCGGATTCTCCGGTCATCAAGGATTGGTCGATGTATAATTCATTGGCTTTTAACAACCGCCCATCTGCGGGAATCTCATCGCCCATTTCCAACGAGACCACATCTCCCACCACCACATCATCCATGGCGATTGTTCTAAATTCTCCGTCCCGGATTACCTTAACTTGGATAGCTTCTTTCTGAGCGTTCAGGATTTCAAATTCCCGGTCACTGCGATATTCGCTGATAAATGCCACCCCGGTAGCCAAAATCACGGCCACCATCACCGCCATTCCTTCGACCAGAAAATGCCCCGTCACCAAACCGGTGAAAAAGAGGATGATGGCGGATCCGAACATGATGGTCGGAATCCACTCCTGGAATCTGGCGACAAAGGCACCCACAATTAAAATCACCACCAGCCCCAGCCCAATGCCACCCAAAGTTGGAGACGCTTTAAACAAATCCACAATCATGGAAAGGAGAGCCGCGGCCAACAGAATCTTGATGATGGCATCGTCGAATTTCTCCAGGAACTTCTTCCAGATCGGTTCTTTTGGGAGAGGAGTCAGACGGTTGGATCCGAATTGAGATTGGCTTTTGCGGACATCCTCAGAGGAAAGTCCTTTTTCCGGGGTGGGGTGAAATAATTGATCGACCTCGGCAAGTGTTCGCATAAGTGACTCAAAACTTGATAAAGTTAGCGGATTACTTTCTTGATAGGAATAAAGTATGAGTTGACAGGCGTTGCTGACAGGATGAAATGGCGAGATAGCCGCAGATCAATAAAGACTCAGCTAGGCTTTCTTCTTGTTATCCTCTTCCACGCGAATAATGCGAAAAGTTCCCCCCGATTGAGCTGCAATGATTCGCATCTGCATTTCGGAAACCAATGTCCTCATATCGGATGACTTCTGCTTCTTCAAACTATCCACCCAAGCGGCCACTTCCTTGGGGGCCTTTTGTTTGCCCGGGAAAAACTTTTGCAGCATCCGTTGGCCCACGAAATGGGGGTCATTAACTTTTTTGAAGCGCTTTCCCCGATTGCGTTTGCTGGTTAATTGAATGGTGTGGATGACCGTTTTGGGTTTCTGCTTGTTGAGCTTCGCGATCAATTGCCAGGTATTAAATCTGAATTGGCCGTCCGTCATAAAAAAGATTACATCCGGCCGCGGTTTCAACTGAAAAGCTTTTTGAAACGCCGGATAAGGGAACGTTTTCAAGTGCGTCTTGATGCCCAACACCCAGGGAGTTATTTCCTGGACATCTTTGGTCCCGCCGACACGCCAATCCGGACCCGGCATCGGATAGGCTTTTGCATCGAACAAGATGATGCTGAATTTGGCTCCCGTCTGCAATTTTTTTACGGTCTTCAGAAGTTCCATCTTCAAGTAATCCAAACGAGAAATCCTCTTGCGTAATTTTTTGTTCTTCCCTCGAATAAGTATCCCGGCGTTCATACTCAACGACGAATCGGCAATAATGCAAAACCGCTCGCCGGAACCGCGCGATCCCATAAAGTCGGCGATAAAGATTCGCCCGCCGCCTTCTTTCTGATTGCTCTTCTTTTTGGATTTGGAATTCTTGGTTTTGGTTTTCTTGGATTTGGTTTTCTTGGGGTCGGGGTCCTTCTTCGGAATCGGATTTAACTTTGGAACCGGTGCTGGAGATTCCCCGCTGGCGTCAATCGCATCAACATCAATGTCCTTTTTCGGTGTTTCTTCCCCGCCTTCTTGGGCGATGGCAGAACTTCCATCCATTCTCATAGCCAAGAAAATCGCCCCAGCAGAGGCCAGCAACAAAACCAGTGCTCCCAATCCGACCATCCACAGCAGCGGAGATCCTCGCTTCCGCCGAGGATTTTCAGCAGATCCGGTTCCGGGCAGTGAAGGAAAACCAGCCGGGGTAGCACTACTGCCAAGCGAAGGAGAATCGGTGAAAGCAAAGGGATTGGATTCCGCCGGGACCGGAGCCGTCCCGGGCGTGATAGCGCTGGAAGGAACGGTAATTGGAGCGGAGCATTTCCGGCAGTTGGCCTTTGACCCCGGAGCAATATTCTTCGTTTTCAAGACTGCAGTCCAGGAAGGACAGGAAATGCTCATTTTAAAGTACCTGTTATTGGCAGATGTTGATTTCAATCAATTTTATGCTCAAGACTTGAGAATCGCAATCAAGCAAATAGGAGCTTTGGTTTTTTGACGGAAAGGAAGACAGGAAAGTTCCCAGTGGCTAGGTGAGGGTTTGGCAGATGAGCATTTCGGAAATGGAATGTGGCCGGCCGCTTCAAATGCGGCTACCGTGGCCCATTACCAAAGAAAACATTGAAACCAAGATACAAAAGTACGGATAAGGACCGAATGATTTCCCGAATGTTCGCTTTCGATGCCCCGGTCGTCCGATCCTCGAAGATGATAGGAGTTTCGCCAATCCGCGCTCCCGATTTCCAACAGCGATATAAAACTTCCTGTTGAAAGGAGTATCCATAAGACATCAGCTTTTCCAACTGGGCTTTTTCCAGATTGGGGACCCGGTAACAGCGATACCCGCCGCTGGTATCGCGAGCCGGAATTCGCATCAACACTCGCACCAAAAAATTGACACCACGGCTCATCAATTTCCGCGAGGCCGGCCAATTCACAGTACCCCCGCCGGCAATGTACCGGGAGCCGATCATAATATCATTCTCTTCCATCCCGGATACCAGATCCCCGAGATACTTCGGACTGTGACTAAAGTCGGCATCCATGTTCAGGAAATATTTATACCCATTCTCCATGGCATACTTCATCCCGGTCAAAATGGCCGTTCCCAACCCCAATTTTCCCGATCGATGAATCACTCGTATCCGCGGGTCTTTTGTGGCCAGCCGGTCGGCAAGTTCGCCGGTCCCATCTGGAGAATTATCATCAATGATCAGGAGATTGGCATGCGGTAATTGTTGCAGAATCTCTCCGGCAAGGCGTTCGAGGTTTTCCCGTTCCTTGTACGTGGCAACTGACACCAGGATTTGTGCTGGGGGTTTTGAACTGATCACACTATCTCCTGAAGTTTGGTAGCTGGATTCACCGGAATTCAGCAACTGTAGCTGGATTCACTGGAATTCAGCCCCGAACAATGTCACCTAGCAATCGATACAAAATCCGCTCCCCGCCAAAATACTTGCAAACTAGGAGATAAAACCTCTATCTTATAACTACACTTCCTACTTTACCGGGAGGTTTATCCGTTGTAATCGCCAGCTGTGGGAGTTGGCGAAGTTGTTTCCAAAAAGATAGCTTAATTTTAAATCTAACTGCTATTTTCCATAATATTCCTATTGAGAAAACTCATAGCGGAGTATGCCAATGGCTACAGTTCCCGCCATTACTTGCCCGGGATGCAAGAAATCCTTTAAAGGCTATCCCAGCCTCATCGGCAAGAAAATTCGCTGCCCTTCTTGCTCCACCCCGTTCGTCGTTCCCG
>CAZPPD010000363.1:0-6260 GCA_964588185.1 uncultured Alcaligenaceae bacterium
ATGGGTGATTCGCAGGAAAATTCGAGTTCCAGTTGGTTTGCCGGCTGTCCCTTACCGCAATCGCAACACGATCACATCCAGCTGGGCCATGGAAGTGGCGGACGGATGACAGGAGAGTTAATCCAGAAACTTTTCCTGCCTGCTTTTGATAACACGATTCTTACGGCTCTAGAAGATTCCGCAGCATTATTTCTTCCCGCTGGTCAACCTAGTAACTCTCCCCGGCTGGCGTTTACCACGGATTCTTTTGTTGTACGCCCCATATTCTTCCCCGGGGGGGATATCGGCAAGCTGGCCATTCACGGAACAGTCAATGATTTGGCCGTGGCAGGTGCAGAACCCCTTTTTATCTCGGCAGCTTTTATATTGGAGGAAGGCCTTGCGATTGAAGATCTACGGAAAATCGTAGATTCGATGCGCAAAGCTTGCAAGGAGGCCGGCATCCAACTGGTCACCGGAGACACCAAAGTCGTGGATCGCGGCAAAGGGGATCAAGTTTTCATAACCACATCGGGAATTGGTGTTCTTCCTCCCGAGCGCAATCTTTCCGTCCACAACGCCAAACCCGGCGACAAGCTACTAATATCCGGAACTATAGGCGATCATGGAATTGCCATCATGTCTGTCCGCGAAGGGATCGAGTTTGAAACCGTTCTGGAAAGCGATACGGCTTCCTTAGCGGGTTTAACAAAGGCAATGTTGGAGGCCTGTCCTTCCATTCGCTGGATGCGCGATCCAACACGCGGAGGTGTCTCCAGCGCTCTCAATGAACTAGCGTCGGCCTCGCAGGTAGGGGTGGTGGTAAATGAATCGGCCTTGCCCATTCGCCGAGAAGTGCGGGGGGCTTGTGAAATGTTGGGCCTGGATCCACTTTATGTTGCGAACGAAGGGAAACTGGTAGTTGTTGTCCCTGACGAGGAATCGGAAAAATTACGGGAGGTCATGCGAAATCATCCTCTTGGCAAGGAAGCAGCGATAATCGGCGACATTGTTGAAACCCATCCGGGAATTGTAACCATCAAGTCCCTTGTCGGCGGAGAAAGAATGGTCACTCTACTGGCCGGGGAGCAGTTGCCGAGGATCTGTTGACCCAAAGCCCCCCAAGTCTCGCCAGAAAGAAAACGTCAGAGTCAAAAATATCCTTGCCGCAACCAAACCGAGGATACAGAATTGGGAAGTCGATTTTACTTATGCGGGAAATGGAGCGGGAGAAATCAGATGCATCGATCTTCCTGGTATGTTTTGCCGGCTTTATTGTGTTGGCTTTCCGCTCTTCCCGGGATAACAACTGCAAGTGGGGAAATCAGCCCCACTGAAGCAGCTCGAAAAGTGGCGAAAGAGGTTCGTCGCGAAGCCCTGCTTCCCCCGAACGGTCCTCAAGGCCGGCCCTTGCCCCTGGCGAGTCATTGGAATGTCGGTACGGTGGCTGGGACCTTTGAACCCGAACATCAGATTGGCTTAATCCAAAAAGGCCACCATATCTTGCCTTGGATGAGTTGGCCGAGTGGTGATCCCGAAAGCGAGCGGTTCAAAAGGTATTACGGCCGCTTACTGAGCTACTTCAAAGAACTGAACCTGCCGCTTTCGATCCGTGGCACGCAGTGGGACGCCATGTTGGTGCGAAGAAAGTATCGGGAAGGCCCGGCATCCCGTTGGACAGGCGTCCTATCACCAGATGGAAAGCGTGTTCCCAAGCTTAGTCCTTTTGGCCCGATCGGACCTTGGAAGGAACCTGCGGGCGAGTATGTCGATACTCCGGCAATGCAGCGGGCCCAACAACTCTATCCCGACCCACCCCTTGTGGTGCTGGTCTCCAACAACGAACCGCCGGATCTTCGCTGGGCAAAGCACGGTCCATTGGAAAAAGTTTCAAAGCGTTACCTGGATCTCTACGGGAAAGGCCGTTCGGATGAGTTTAAACGCCGCGTTGTTGCCGAAGGTTGGGTCAAGCGTTACCAAGTCATGTTCGACGCCATGCGAAAAGCTCTGGTAAACGACACTTGGAAAAAGAACGTTCGCTTTGTTGGCTACGGAGCATTTGGTCCGTCGCACTTTGGCCGCTGGAATGGGTGGAAAGTCTACTCGCTGGTCAATGACAAATGGACTAGCCCGGACTGGCATGTTTGGGACGGCGGCAGTCCCTCGTACTATACCCATAATTGGAACCAGAATCGTGACCACTGGGTTTTTTCGACCCAGGTGGAATCGATGAACTGGATCTTCATGCTGGAAGAGGCATGGAAGGCGAATCACAATTTTTGGTTCGAGATGTCCACTTGGGATGGCAATGAAGTTAACGCCTGGATGAAAGGCCTTGGCGTGAAGGACCCGAAGGAGTTAGTGAAGGAGTCGAGCACTAAACTTTCGCCTAAGGAAAGGAATCGGATCAACAAGAAGTACTTACGGAAGTCAAAAACTCTTCAATACGTGGTGGATGGCCAGGACTATCCGCCGGAGCGAGTCGCGGGTTGGGTTCAATTCGGCATGTGGTTGCTGCGGCCGCGTGTGATACGGGAATTCCGAGGCCACGCCTCTCCCCTTGCACCAGTTGAAGTCTACTGGATGGAGACCGTTAAAGCGGTGGACCGCGTTTACGGCAATGAGAAACTGACGGATTTCTGGCGTTATGGCAAACTCGTACCGAATCCAAAGCATCGCCATCCTTACCAGGTGGATATCCCGAAAAAGCACCGGAACATTCACCGCTGGTACTTGCTGGACACCAATCTTGACCCAAAACGTCCGTGGAACCCGACGACTAATCTACCTGTCTTCAGCCTCGCGCTTGTCCGGAAGGAAAAAGGGAAACGCCAATGGCTTTTGTATGCTCACTCTCCCCTGGAAAACCGGAAAGGAGTCGAGATTACTATTCCAGATTGGGGCAAAGTGACTGTTAATGTCCCTCGAACTGGTGCCTTTTACCTCGTCGATGAGGGTGGCAACCATACCACGAGGGTCGCGACAAAAAATTAGAAAGCCAACTCGTATTCATTCCATCATTTTTCGAAGTCATTCGAACCTGGCTTGAGTCATTCCGATAATCTTGTCATAGAAAATACATGGGCTTGCCAAGGATGCAGATCCAGATAAAGCCCGACAGAGGTCAAGACATCGCTTTTCCGGTCGTAGGAAATATCATCGGCTAACTGGTCCTGTAAGCGCCAGGATGAGGCGGCGTTCAGGTCTTCAAAAGGTAACTGCACATAACATTGACTTTGATGAGCAGCATAATTTACTGCAACTAAAAGTTTTTCCCCATCCGGCCCTTGCCAAAAGTATGCCAGGAAACAATCCCAAGTCCAGTTGCCTTCCCAAGCAGGCGTACAATTGAGCAACTGCCAGTCGCCTTGACGCGGTGGGGCTTGGCGGAGCACAGCTAAAAGTCGGTTGTAAAACTCAGCCAAGTGGTCATCAACCGGTTCATCCGGGGCACGATTGAGGTGAGGGGAGATCCGGATTCTCCGGCCTTCAAATTGGCCCTGATGGAAGAAACGTAGACCCGGAGATAAGAAAGTGAGGACCGCTGCCGCTTCATGCTTTCCGGGTGGAAATGTAGTAGCTGCGCGAGGTTCGTCATGATTTTCCAGGAAGCGAGCCAGCTTGTTCTGGTAATCCAGCCCCGCATAAAGGTGCTCTCGCACCGGCCTGGCATTACTGTTCCGCAGGCGGTCGTACAGCCGCTTATCGTAGGTATAGTCGAACCCCTGCTGCTGCAAGGTCCATTCCAAATTCCAGTAGACCTCCGCCATAAAACAGAAATCCCGCTTTTTCTCGCGCACCTGCTGGGTTGCTTTCGGCCAGAATGGTTGGGGCCGCAAACCCCAAGTACGGTCAAAAACTTCTGGAAGAATTAACATCGCCATGTCGCAACGGACACCGTCACATTGCCCCGAAATCTTAACGAGTTCGCTAAGCATGGCTTCTTGGGTAGCGGGGTTGGCATAGTTGAGTTGCAGCGTATCGGGCCAACCCGGGAAATAAGGATCGCGTCCATGGGCCAGAATGACGTCGCCGCTTTGGCGTTTGGCCCGGGTGTAATTCTGGGGAGCGCGGGCTAGGTCTTGTTCGGTGCCCTGGACGAAATAATCTGGATGATCTTCCACCCAAGGATGACCGAGTCCCATATGATTGGGGACAAAATCGAGCATTAGCTTGAGCCCGCGCCTCTTGAGCCGCTCGCGGAGTCGTGCCAGAGCAGCATCACCACCTAAATTCTCATGAACTGTGTAGGCAGTGATAGCAAATCCCGAACCGGGAATATCTTCATCTCGCAAGTCGGGTAAGGTCTCTTCAAATTCTCTTCGCCACGCCGGATTGCTTCGGGAAACTTCCCGGGCAGCCTTGCCGGTTTGCCAAACACTCAAAAACCAAACCCAAGCGAATCCTTGTTTGGCAATCCGATCCAACTCCGAGTCGGGAATATCATCCAGTGTGGCATGCCGGCCCAATTGGTGAGAAAAATGAGTCAGCCAAACCCGAGTATTGACCTGGTAAAGCAAAGGATAGCGAACAGACTGCATGACTATTTCACCTTACTTCGAATAAGGACCGAAAAGGGGAAAAGCGTTCCGCCAAGAATGGAGATCCATGCTAATTTATTTCCCTTCGGAATTTCCCCGGTTTAGCCCGTTATATTCTGCATTCAGGTCGTTCAAAATGCCCTGGACTTTTTCTTGCAAAGTCAGCGTCAAATTGGTGGCTTCATCCTTTGGCTGGCGTTCTTTGGGTAGGAAGATGGGTTCTCCAAAGCGAACGACCACATGACGAGCTCCCCGGGGTTTGGGGTCGGTCCTTAGAATATCTTCTTCTAACTTGTCCAAGGTCTCGGCAATGCGTTCGATGGTTAGTTTTTCCCGGACGTAATCACCGGGATAACTAAACAACTGAATCACGAAGAATAAATCCGCCATATCCGACTGTGCCTGTTCCAATTCATTGGGGTCCTGATCCTGCTTCTCCATTCGTTTGATCAGGTGGCGGCGTAATTCACGCACGCGATCGGGAACGGTTTTCTCCGATCCGTTGATATTGTTGGCTTCTTCCTGGCGAGTGAGAACGACGTTTGCCAGATGCAGCCGCCGGTCTTTAATGGAACCGGACTGGGTTTTTCCCAAGTACTCAATTTCTTTCAGTGACAGCAGTCCTTCGGCTAACCGATAGACGCGCTCCATCAAAGGTAGATCCGGGCGAGGTCTCCACAAAAGCCGTTGTTCCAGCCGGTCCATTAACTTCAACAAATCCGGCGTTGGATCTTTGACATACCAACATTTGAGGCCACAGGGGACGCAGGCAATCGGACGTTTGGATTTGCGGGCAGCGAGCAATGCAATCGTAGCCGCGCCCTCCCGGAAAGGAGTAACCCGGTCGTTGGTATGGTATATTTCACCTTCTGGGAAAATCACCAAGGGATGGGCACTGTTCTGCAGGATGGAAACTGCCTGGCGCAAGGCTTGGGTATCATTGTTCTCGCGATCCACACTGAAGCAGCCGTGCTGTTGCATCCCCCATCGTTCCAAGCGATTGCTCATGGCAAACACTTGCCAGGCGGTCATGAGGTAAAACGGGTGTTTAAGGCGGTGGGCTGCTTCAAAAAGCAGAAAGGAGTCGTAATGAAAGGAATGATTGGGGGTGATTAAAATCCCTACATCTTCCGCAATCAGCTTGCGAAGTTGATTCAATCCTTGCACATCAATATAACGCATTTTCTGTTTGCCGCGCAAGGTCCGCATGCGATAAGGGCGGCACAAACGCATCCATAACTTGTTGAGTTTCGGCGGCCAATGCTTCGGTGGTTTGTGAAAAGGTTGTTGGTTCATGAGAATTCATACAAGAGAGATAGAAAAGCCTATTTCTATTTTGCCTGATTCCAAGATTCATTGAAAAGGCAAATTGCAATCAAACTTTCACGCAATAGTTTCAGGTCTAAAAGTACCCATTGGTGACGAATTGGTTCCTTTCGGAAACGGTTCTACCTCAGCATGATATCCGGGACCGCGAAAAAACAAACTCCGGCAAGGTCGATTCCTCCGACTTCAAACTCGCAAACCAATATTTGACTTGGTCTTCAATTTCCCGTTTATTATTCCTCACTTCCGGTTTTGTCCTATATTTTTAACTACAGAGTCTCGGGTCCCAATTCCCTTTTCCCGTGGAGTATCTTATGAGCCAAAAAAAGGCCCCGTCTTGGATTATCTGGGTAATCCTGGTGGTCGCATTTTTGATTATTTTTCTGGTGAACAATTCCGGGGGGACTCTGGAAA
>CAZPPD010000364.1:0-6244 GCA_964588185.1 uncultured Alcaligenaceae bacterium
TCTTGGCAGATTCAATCAGTTTTCCACTGAAGGGGACAATGTCTCGGCCTATTTCTCTTCCCACCCCCCGGTAAAAGTCCGCCAGGAACACCTTCAGAAATACCTGCAAAAAAGATGATTCAATCCTTTTTTATCTCCTTGGATTGCAAGAACACAAGAGGCTTCAGTTGCATTGTCAAAATGGCAGGACTTTGCCGTTAAAACCGCCCTTTTTGCAGGCAATTAAGTTTTAATTTGAAAAATGATTATTAACCGATTTGCCGGAACGTTTAAGATTTTATTCACGTTAAGGCAACCGGAAAAAAACTTCATATCTGGCACATCTGTTGCCATGCGGATTTTTATTCAGCGAGTTGCTTTTCTGAAATCCCTGAAAATCAATTCAAAGAGGTAGGGAAATGGTAGTTCTGAGTCGAAAATCTGGCGAAAAGATCCGAATAGGCAAAGATATCTCCTTGACCATTCTCGAAATCCACGGCGACCGAGTCCGCTTTGCTGTGGAGGCTCCAAACGATATGTCCGTCCATCGAGAAGAACTCCTTCGCTCTCTAGCGAAAATTCCACAAATAACAATGGCAACAAATCCTGCAGTCCCCACTCAGTAAGCGAAGATACCAACTAAACTCAAAAGTGGGTGGGAATGTTATTTCCCTCGCTCTTGAGATAATCACTTTTTACAATTAGGTCTGCTAAAAATTCATAAAATTTCAAAGCCTTACATTCCACAATTCATTATGAAATTGAAAAATTAATCCTCGTTTGGGATACTTTTATTTGAACTTCCACCACAGTCTCGTCCGATAATTACAACGAAAACAACCTCTTCTTCGGGTTTATTAACAAGAAAAATGAGCCGCCCTTTCGGACGACTCATTCCTTGCAAAAAACTGCGATTAGAAACCGATACCATTTCTGCTGATCGCTTCACCGGACAGATCAATCGCATGAAAATGTTAACTGAAATTTCCGGATATGACCTGCTGAAACGGCTGGGGGGCGGCCCGTTGACAACCGTCTACGCGGCTCGTGATCTCGCCGAGGACGCCCTAT
This sequence comes from uncultured Alcaligenaceae bacterium, assembly GCA_964588185.1. Lineage (GTDB taxonomy): Bacteria > Planctomycetota > Planctomycetia > Gemmatales > Gemmataceae > CAZPPD01. Next base: position 1,051 of record CAZPPD010000364.1, read on the forward strand.
GCGCAATCAAGATCCTGCGGCCGGATTGGGAAGATCAAACGACCGCCATTCGGCTTCTCCAACGGGAAGCTCGGGCATTGCTGGCAGTGCGTCATCCTCATCTGGTTGGATTGCGTTACGCTCATGTTCTCAAATCTCCCCATTTTCTGGTGATGGACCTTCTCCCGGGGGAATCTTTGCGGGCTCGCCTACGCCGGGATTACCATCTGCCGGTTAGGGATGCGATCTGGGTTTGTCGCCATGTCGCCGAAGCACTGGACGCTTTGCATCGTGCGGGATACGTTCATGGAGATGTCAAGCCAGATAACATTCACTTGGCCGGGGACGGCAATGCCATGTTGTTGGACTTGGGTTTTGCCCATCGCCCGGGCGAGAACGACAGTCTTTTAGAACAAGGGTACATTTTAGGAACCGTGGATTACCTCGCCCCGGAACTGTGTGGCGGCAATCCAAAAGATGATCCTCGAAGCGATCTATTTAGTTTAGGGGTCACGTTATTCGAAATGCTCTGTGGTCAGTTACCCTATCCCCAAGGTTCTTTGCAACAAACGATTCAACGCCGAAAAATCGATCCCCCCGCTGACATTCGCCGCCGCATTGGAGTTCTTCCCCCTTCACTGGCAAATTTAGTCAGACGCTTGCTGGCAAGAAAAGTGGAAGATCGGCCGCGAGCTTCCTGGGTGGTTCAACAGCTGATCAGTCTGGAAATAGCGACGTTACAACGGCTGCAAGTGGCCTGAACAAGAACGGATCAAGAATCCTTCAGATCGTTTTCCGAATACAATTCAAATCCCTGCTTCTCCAAAGTTGCGGCAGCATTCTCGATATCCTCTACATGAATGGCTAAAGCAGCCGATCCTACCGGATGAATCATAATGGGGTAGGCATAATGGATATCAATTTCCGCCACTAACATGGCTTTGAAAAGATCCAGCAAGGGTTGCTGCGTTTCCGGAAGTTTGACAACCAAGAGGGTACTCTCGGTAAAGGGCAACCGAGCTTGTTTGAAGACTTCAAAAGCCCGCTCCGGGTCGGCCAACACCATGCGAATAATGGCACAATCCGCAGAATCCACCACGGTTAAAGAGATGATTTGATTGTCGCTGTTGCCGAAGCGGCGAACGACATTCATCAGCCCGCCGAGCCGATTTTCAACAAAGACATTAAACTGCCGCACTCCCGGCCAATCCCTTCCCCGAGCCGTGCTGAAATCTACTTGGGCGCCTTCGTGTCCACCTGTATTCATTTCATTTCCCTCGCCCGATAAAACATCAGTATACTACTTGTGGAGGTTCGGTAAAGAGGAGAAGAGTGGCGTTCCCTGTTTGCTTCGGTTTGATCCCTGGAGTTAATTTGCTATGGTGAACCGGGTTAGCAAAGGATTTCCTTTCTCACTAGGAGAACTTTCGTGCGGCGTGCATTAATCACGGTTTTAATCCCCTTCGTCTTGTGTTTATTGCCTTTCCTTGCCGCTTTTTTGGTAGCATTGGCAACTCCCGAACCTGCCATGAATTTTTATCTCGAACGCATCCGCGTTTCCCGGCTGGACTGGGTGATCCTTGGATTGGGCCTCACCCTATTCATGGCCCAGATGGTGCTTACCTGGAAAGCCCTGCGCTGGCAGGGCACCGGCTTCGACGAAAGCTCCGACCGCTGGATCACCAATTTGGCTCAGGCGGCAGAATGGTTCCCAATCCTTGGAATTATCGGCACCGTAATGGGTATCTTGGAAACCTTCAGCCAGGTTGCTCAGGACCCCCAAGGCATGGCCAGCCAGCAAATCATTGAGTCCTACGCCCCCGCCATTACTGCCACCGGTAGCGGCCTTTTCATGGCCCTGATCAATATTTTGCCCAGTTGGATTGTTTTGTTGGGGCGTGACCTGATACTCACCCTCGGTAGCGGAGGGCCCACTTCTTCCGAGGATCTTCACTAATGGCCGTTGAACTACCCCGCCGCAGCTTAACCCGATTCTTCATTCCGCTCGTGGACGTGATGATGTTGTTGTTTTCCATCTTTCTTCTACTGCCAATCATGGAGGAAGCGCAAAACGGCAGCACGCCATCGGTGAATGTGTCTTTGGAAGAATGGACGCAACTCAACCAGGATCTCAAGGAAGAAAAAATGGCCGTGGAAAAACTTCGGGAGAAATTACTGAAGGTTAATCATGATTACCATAGCCTTCGTCGGGACACGGTCAAAAATTTATCCAAGGCGATCGATGTTCGTGTCTTGGAGATCGATGGAAAAACAGGCGAATTGGTTTTTTTTGACCGCCGGGGGGACGCTCCGAAGAAGGTAATCATTGATAACCCTGATAAAGCGCAGAAGCTGATTGAGCAAATGAAAAAAGAGGCTCAGCCCCGGGAAGTCTATTGCATCCTGATGTCGCCTCGCGAAGTGGGGTCGCCATTTCCCCTCACCGGGGATTTTGAAAAATTCAGCAAATGGTTTCGGGATGTACCCCATGACCTCGACCGTCCCCCGGTGAAATAACCAAACGTCTAATATCCTGATTCTTTCTTTAGATAACGTTTGCCTATCGTATTTGTCTTCTTACAATTATTTCTACCTTTTCATTTGAGTCATATATCAGCGCCTTTCGCGCATAGATCGAGGAAAGTATCCATGAAGCAACAATATTCCCTTTTTAACGCCGTATTGTTCTTCCTTCTCCTCTTTGCCGTTCTGTTTGGCAGTATTTCTTGTTCCCAGGAGGAGCCTAAAAAGAAAACCTATCCGGCCAAAGTGAAGGTCTTTTACAAGACCGAAGGCAACCCGGGCAAGGGCATCGACGTTGTGCTGTTTCCCAAGGATGTTTCGGTTCGCCATGAAAAATGGTCCAATGGTTTTCCCAGAGGGAGAGCCGGAGAAGACGGTTGGGTAATATTTTCCACCTATGAGGAAGGAGATGGAGCCCCAATCGGCGAATACTATTTGATGGCGCGGTGGATAGAAGATGAAAAAGATGACACCGACGGGACATTAGATGACTTGCTGCAAGGCCGCTATTTTGATTTGGAAAACCCCGGGCCAACAGTGAAGATTACTGAAGGAAATAACGAGTTGGAACCATTTCTTATCGAGGGCTAGTGTCAATGAAAGTAATTCTCACGGCCCTTGCGATTCCACCAAGGCACGGGTCCGAAAATCAATTCGATTGTTAGTAGGCAAATCCGTTTCAATGAACAACTGGCGATCAAGCTGCCCGGATTCGTGGGGGCGGAGGGTAACGGTTAAAACGTGAACCGATTTCTTGTTGGCGGTGTTACTATAAACCTGGAGTTGTTTGTCTGTCCCCAGAACCCGCTTGATCCGAAATGGCACAACCACTCTGACGATTATCTTACGGACTGCTTCGGTTCCCGCCTTTACCCTGCCCTTCAGAACCGTGGAGGGACTAACACTGAGGGCAGATTCAATTTCTACTGTAAGTGGAACGCGAAGTCTGGGCATCGATGGATTATTGGTAGTCACCCAGATATCGGTGTACCAGCGTCCCGGGGGGGTATCGGATCGTAATCGGGCGGAAAGTTGGTATTGAATACCATGATTGTTTTGCCCGGATGGCCGGCACTCCACATGGACATAATTGCTGTCCGCAAAACAACGCAGGATCTGATAATCACTCCGCCCATAAAGGGAGATTGTTGCAGTTTTTTTGGGTGAAGCCCCTCGTTTGATCCGCCCAAACGCCAAGGTGTCCGGATATACGCCCACATCCTCACGACTGTTTGCTCGTACCCACAAACGAACTTCGGCCATTTGCCGACCAGCCGACAAGGTCACATAAATAGTCACGGTGCGGGAGTGAAGGAATCGGCTGGTATCCATTTGGGCGACAATCGCCGAAGTTTTTCCGGGTGGTATGTGATTGGTTAATGCCCGAGCGGTCACACAACCACAGGAAACCCGCACACCCTCTATTCGAACAGGGACATTTAATTTGTTGGTTATATGGAAAGGGTGAGTAATTACCGGACCACGGGGAACCGTGCCGAATTCCTTGGAGAGTTGATCGAACAAGGCATCTGCCCAGGGAGCAGCCATTGCCATGGAGGAAGCGGACAATCCAAGAACCAGAACAACAATGTAGCGCAGCATGTTGACCCTTCACTGGAGCAGAAATCTACCGTTAACTCCGGTCTTTTGCCTTCGAGTTTCTTTTAAAATCCTATATTTCTAGGAAAGCCGATCGGAATCCTTCTTGTCAATGAGGACTTATTAAAATGGCGACCGAGGGAAGAAATTACTGTTGAAAAACCTGTACAGATCTTAAAGTCGTGGTTTGTGATCGCTTCTGTTGCTTGCTGTTTCTCTAGTTCGACTAATTTCCCTGATTTCGTTAGGAAATTTACTCCCCGGTGCGGTGGGGCACCCCACCCGTGGCGTAATAGGTTAAAACTTCAGAAGAGATCAAAGTTAGAGGTAATCTGGATAGGCCGGATTAAAGCGCCCCGAACATTTCTAAGGAAGATGGTTATAGGAAAACCTGCTACTTAAGTTTGCAATAGTCGATTGTTTAAAATTGGAGCGTATCTGGGAAGCTTTGGGTATTGAAACCAAGATTGGCACCATCGCCTTCTGGAAGAATACTTTAATTTCCTACAGGATCAGATTTTCCTTGTTCTCGGGAGTATAGAAAATACCATATTAAAGTATAATTTCTCCAAAATAATCTCTGTTTGGAGTCCGTCCATGGCCATTCGCCTGTCTTGCCCCCAATGCAAATGCAATGCAATCTTCAATCTCAATGATGAGTTCGCCGGCAAAGTCGCACGCTGTACCAAATGCGGCCAGCATTTCCGAGTTCCCGGCGCACCGAACCCGGCTTCACCTCCGTTAGCCCAGAAACCACTGCAATCTGCCGGAAAACCGGTCCCGCCGACATTACCTCCTCAGGTTGGCCCGTCGCAGCGGCCACCGGGGGCTCCGCCGTCATTGCCAGCCGGGACATCCGGAGCAATTCAAGATAGGTCAAAACATGGATTACCACCGTCGCCGCCACCGCCACCAACACCGCCACCACCCGGACCAGCTGTTGTTCCGCCTCCGCCAATCTACTCGAATCCTCCGACTTTCGGTCCGCCCCCGGTTAGAGCAAAAACCGGCTCATCCACTCCACTTATTCTCCTCGGCGTTGCCGTTTCTGCTTTTCTTGTCATCTCGGTGACCGTAAGCTTGGCTTGTTATT
>CAZPPD010000365.1:0-6228 GCA_964588185.1 uncultured Alcaligenaceae bacterium
CCCAGCCATATACAATTGGTTCCCATGCCGCAGCCAAGCTCGATGGTTCGGCAGGGGGCGATCTTTTCCTCGGCGATTACCCGCATCAGTTCGCTGGAAGGACGGCCGGTATGCCAAGGAGTTTCATTGGTTCGATAGCGATTTTCCCAATGCTCCAGTCGTTCGTTGCTTTCCATGCTGCCTTTCTTTCTAGTGTTGGGGTTGATCTATTTCGGGCCAATTCAGGTGACGCCGAAGAAAACGAAAAGTCCCTTGGCCATTAATTACGTGGCCGCCGGGAAAGAATTCGATCTCGGTTCGGTCTGCAATTCCCAGCCGGGAATAAATGCGGCGAACGCGGGCATACTCATGAGCCACCCACTCATCCAACCCTACTCCATCGTCGTGGCCGCGTTCAACCATAAAGGGCCGAGGGGCAATCAATCGAGCGAGCTCTCCGTAATTATAGGTATACCCCATATTAAATTCGTACATCTCGTATTCGCCGGTAAACATATAACTATTCCGCCACAGCAAAGTGATGTTCTTCCAGATCCATTCGTTGAAATCCCCGGAGCAAACCACTACGCAATAGCGGCCCAGCAACGCCCCCAAACGCATGGCCGTTTTCCCGCCGTATGACAAGCCATAGTAACCAATCCTTGCGGGGTCGACGAACGGTAAGGTCTCCAACCAATCCAAAATGCGATCGTTTTGGGCGACGATGAAGGAATACAGGGAAAGCTTTAGGGGATTTCCTTTGCGGTTTAAAACCCGAAAGCGATCGCGGCCGATGTAGGGATTTTGCGGAGCAAAGACTACAAACCCCAAGTCCGCGAGCTTAGCCCCAAAGGAACGATAAGCCCGGGTGATTTCCTTGGGATTCACCACATCTTGCGGCCGGCCCTCCAAGCCATGTTGGCAAACAACCACTGGTCGTTTTTCTCCCGGCTTGATGTCATTTGGGACGAGTAGAATGCCGTAGCAGATTATATCCTCATTGAGGTCCAAGACTACTTCGTAGCCTTTCCATTTCGGAGTTTTATAGGCAAGCCGAGTGCGGACATTCAATGGCGTTTTGGATGGCGGGAGTTTGCCGATGATTTCGTCGTGAAAATAACCCCGATACTTTTGTGTGGACTTTTTCCACTTGGCCAGGGAAGAGGTATCCATTTCTTTCCAGAATTCATCCCGCCGATGGACGGCAGTTGGCAAAAGATTCTGGGTGTAATTCACTGCCTGGTCAAACTGGCGTTTCCTGCGTTCTTGGAGTTTGAAGTTCGGCCTGAGGTTTTGCATTGGCTTTATTTCGTTTTTGGTGGGGACTATTTTCATGTTGATGAAAAGTTGTTGAAGCCAGGAATTGCTCCCCCAAGCATTTTCCTTTCCGGAAGTTTTTACCAGGACGGGAAACCGCCCTGCTTTTAACGGTTCGTAAAACGTCTTGAAGGCTCGCTGAATTTCCTGTTCGGCTCCAGTCCCATTCTCATGGCGATGCATAATTCCACCGGGAGCTGCTCCCCGGCGTCCCTTGCGGACCGGGGGCGGACCGTCAATCTTTGGACCGGGGTGGTCTTCAATCACCAATGGATGCGGGGCAATTAAACCTGCTAATTCGGCGTCCCCGAAATCTCGAAGGAGGCTCCAAACATTGCGGTAGATTGGTTCCCGCCAAACTTCTTGCCGTATTCCGAAATAGCCGCTTACCCCCACAACAGAAATGCGAGTGTCCGCTGCGCCGCTATATAAAGCCAGCAATCCCCCTTCGCCATAACCGCACACACAAATCGGCAGCCCCTTTTTCTTCCGGGAAAACCAATCCACTGCGGCCAGCACCTTTTGTACTTCGTACCCGATAACATGACGGCCCATTTGGTAGGCCATGCGGTAGACAAATTCCCGGTGGGGTTGATTGGTCATCCGCCCGATCTTTGGATTTCCGGACCAAGTATCCGAGCGATCAATCAAAGTGGGAACAACGACAAGGCAGCCTTTGCGTGCCAAGGTCAGAGCGAAAGCGGCATTGGGATTTTCCGATTCTTGTAAACCTGCTATTACTTCCGGTTCCATATCGGCGTCGGGAATAGCAACAGCGCAAGCTTTCACTTTTCCCGTTGGTTTTAGCAGTAATCCTTCGCCAAACATCCCCGGCAATACCGGCCAACGAACGGCATATACTTTAACATTTTTGGTTTTCCCCACTAGTGCGGATTGATTCGTGGTTTGTTGAAATTCCAGTGCGGGAACGGATAGACGTTTGTCGACAACGCCAATGATTTTGCGGAAGCGTTGGCGATTTTTTCGGATGGAAGCTTCATATGCCTTTTTTGAGGTGAAATCCAGTTGCCAATATTTCTTTCGATTAGTTAACGACTCTTTCAGTTTCTTGTTTAGGTAACGGTCAATCCCTTCTACCATCCGAGCGGCAATATCGCCTTTAATTGTTAATGGTTTGGTTCCCGGAAGATTGGTTTGGGCAATGGAAAGTGGGGTGAGAATGAGAAACACAACTAGAGACAGGGCACGCATGGTAATTCCTACGGGTTCGAGGTTGAATTTGAGTTCGAATATAAGTTTTTGGAAATGAGAAAGCCAAAGAAATGTAAAGGAGATTGTAGACCTAACTGTGCATCCGAGGAACAGAATCCCCTTCTTCAATAATGCGGGCTTCTTCGATGGCAAGGTGATGGAGTCTTTCTTGAACCACATCTTCCGGGGCAAAGAGTTTTGCCAACCGTACATAGGTGCTGTGGTGCCGGGCTTCCGACTCAAATAGGCCGCCGAATAATTCTGCCAGTTCCTTATCTTCGAGATGATCCCGGAGCAAAGCAAACCGCTCACAGGATCGGGCCTCGATCAAACCGGCTACCAACAAGCGGTCGACAGCTCGGATGGGTTCTTCTTTACTGACGAGTGCTTGAAGTCGTTTCCCATATTGGCCGGGGGCCAAGCGCCGAAAGCGGATGCCGCGACGCTCCAACAAATCCAGCACCAAACGGAAATGACTCATCTCTTCATGGACGATGTCCGTCATTTCCTTGCAGATCTCGATGTGATCGACATAAGTAAATAGCAGATTCAAAGCCACTCGGGCTGCTTTCTTTTCGCAGTGGGCGTGGTCGATGAGTAACGGTTCCAGATTGTTGGATACCTGATCCAGCCAGCGTTGTGGCGAGGGTGCGTGAAGGTTTAACATCCGAGAAAGGTCCCATTATTTTGGTAGCTGGATTCTCCAGAATTCAGCTGTGTTGTGTCCCCTGAATTTTGGCAAATTCGGCTACCAAATTTAGCGCTTACAAACTCAATAACTCCTATTTTCGCAAATTTAGCTATCAATCAAAATAGTTATGCCTTTCGCAGAAGAAACAATTCCAGAAAAAATAGTGGTTGACAGGGAATATACCCCGGTTTAGTCTCAAATTATCAAATAACTTACCTTGGGGGGGGAGCCGCCGTTTACTACAGCCGACCTCATTCCTCTTGTTGGTTTTCCGTAGTGAATGTCCCACGGCTCATTATTTAGGAGCTAGATCCATGTTAAACCTTTTGGGTTCTCGCCAACGCAGGGACTGCGACGGAAAAACTCGCCGCGATTTTCTCAAGATTGGTGCCCTGGGCACCACCGGACTGATGCTGCCGGACTTGCTGCGTGCTCGGGCAGCGGCATCTGCCAACGGCCAACCAACCCGGAACACTTCGGTCGTTTGGTTGTGGCTCAGTGGCGGTCCAACTCATGTTGAGACCTTCGATCCAAAGATGTCTGCCCCATCGGAATTTCGGAGTGTTGTGGGTGCCACCCAAACCAATGTTCCGGGCATTCAGATTGGGGGCAAGTTTACTCACTTAGCGCGAGTGGCTGATAAATTGGCCATTGTCCGATCCTTTGCCCACACCAACTCCGGCCATGGTGGAGGAACCCACTGGGTGATGACCGGCTTCAATTTCCCACCCGCGGACCAAGGCGTCCAGCAAGTTCGTCCCAGCTACGGATCCATCCTGGCTCGCTACCGAGGCCCCAACAACAATCAAACCGGCTTGCCCACCTATGTTCGCATGAACGGCATCCGCGCGGACGGTCCTTCTTTCCTGGGTTCCGCCTACTCCCCGTTTGATGTTGCCGGCAATGCCCGCAATAACATGAACCTTCAGGTAACTCTGGATAGTCTTTCGGAACGCCGCAACCTGCTGCGGACTTTCGATACTTTGAACAGCAATCTCGATAGTTCCGGATTGATGCGCGGTTTGGACAGTTTTGAAACGCAAGCCTTCGACTTATTGCTCAGCCGGGCCCGCGAAGTGTTTGACATCAACAACGAAGAGCCGCGAACTCGCGACCTCTACGGCAACAATCGCCTGGCCCAACAAATGCTCTTGGCCCGGCGGCTTTGTGAAGCCGGTGTTGGCTTTGTCACCATCAATTACGGCGGCTGGGATATGCACGGCCAAATCGAACGCGGTATCAACCGCCGGGTCCCGGAATTGGACCAAGCCGTTTCTGCCTTCATCCAAGACACCTGCAACCGGGGATTGGATCAGGATATCCTGTTAGTGATAACCGGCGAGTTTGGCCGAACTCCGCGAATTAATCGCGGTGCCGGGCGCGATCACTGGGCCCCGCTTTCCACGTTGGCTCTGGCCGGCGGCGGCTTGCGTATGGGTCAAATTGTGGGTGAGTCTTCCGCTCGAGCCGAGCGACCGAGGAATCGCCGGGTTTCCCCACAAGACTTGATGGCTACCGTGTTTCATGTGTTGGGAATGCCCGCCGACTTGGAATATCACGATCAAACCGGCCGTCCGCGACCATTGATTGACGCCGGTCGACCGATTCAAGAATTGGTCTAATTCTGATTCTAAGAAATGATAGAAGCCACGACGGATAGTTCGTGGCTTTTATTATTTGCCCTCTTTGCATTGTAACCAACGGAATTTTCCAACTCAAGGTAACTGGGAACGAGCCGCGTCTTGCATTTTGGAAACCTTTTTGAGGTTTTGGTTCACCATTCCCCGGGAGTGTGCCGCATTCGTGGAGCTTTTTTGGATAACGGCTTCGCCGTTAAATCCCAACTACTCCTTTGACAGAGCACTAGCCTGCCAAAAAGATTTTTGGTACACCATTTATGCTTTTTGCCAGGTTTTTATCCGACAAGGAGGTTGCTATGCGATTGCCGGGAATTGTGCTTCTCGTCAGTTTTGTTTTTCATGGAAACTTGATGGCTCAGCCGCGCCTCTGGCGGTTTCGTTGGGAGACGGGGCAGGTGCTGACCTACCGGGTGAAGCATCAGACCTCGGTTTCCGAGACCATTCAAGGGGCCGCCGTCAAAACCACCTCCAAACTCAACCTGGTGAAACGTTGGCAAGTCTAGAAGGTCAATGAAGCCGGTACGGCCACTTTGCAATTGTCTTTACTGGAAATGCGGAACGAACAACTTCGGCCGAACGGGGAAACGTTGCTTTTTGATTCGAAAAACTTGGACAAAAGCACTCCGGCTCTCCGCAAACATATGAGCAAATTCATCGGAACGACCTTGGCCATTATCCGGGTGGACGATAAAGGGAAAGTATTGGAAGCCAAAAAAGGTTCGCTAGCCAAGTATTTGGCCGAACCGCCTTTTGTTGTAACCCTGCCGGTTTCCGGTGGCGGGGTTGGCCAAGTATGGCAGCGGAATTATAGGGTGCATCTAAGGACGGGGGAGAAATACAAAGCCGTGCAGAGCTATCGCTGCAAGTCAATTCAGGGCACTGCGGCCGTAATCGAAATTCAGACGGCTTTCTTAGACCAACCTGAGAGCAAATTGGATTTGCTCCCCTTGTTCCCCAAGGAAATTTCCGGAGAGGTGGTCTTTGATTTGGCCGCAGGACGGATGCGGAGCACCGAATTGACCATTCAGAAAGAATTGCAAGGGCACCAAGGCAAAGGCAGTTCCTACCTTTTCACCAGCAGCTTCCGGGAAGAGCTTGTCTCGGGTAAGAAGTAGACTGAAATTGCGATTTACGTAGCCTGGGCTTGCCGGGATTGTCTTTTGCGGTCGCTCTCTTTCAGAAGAATCTTCCGCATCCGGATGGCCGTCGGAGTTATTTCCACCAACTCATCATCTTCAATATATTCCAGAGCTTGTTCCAAGGTGAGCTGCCGAGGTGGTTTCAGGATGATGCCCTTTTCAGCGGTCGCCGAGCGAATATTCGTAAGCTTCTTTTCGCGGCAGACGTTGACCGGCAGGCCATTGTCGCGGCAATGTTCGCCGACCACCT
>CAZPPD010000366.1:0-6227 GCA_964588185.1 uncultured Alcaligenaceae bacterium
GCGCGCGAGGACGGAGAGGCCACCGTCATCGCGTTCTTCTTCGAGACCGCCGAGTGGAGGCAAGCTTCATCCTGGTGAAAGGGGACCGGCGGCTCATGGAGTCGGGGCCTCCCTTCCTGCCTTCCTTCCCCAAGCGTGAGGACCTACTGAAGTTTGATTTGATTATCCTGGGGGATGTTCCCGCCCGCTACTTCGGCAACCAAAAAATGAAACTAATCCAGGAATTCGTCCGCGAGTTCCGAGGCGGTCTTATCATGATCGCCGGTCGGCGCAATGCTCCGGCAAGTTATATCGGTACGCCCTTGGCCGAAGTCCTCCCGGTTGAAGTGTTGCCGGCCAAATTCCAGATCACCACAGGTGAGCGAACAAAGTCGTATAAACCGGAATTAACCCAAGCCGGCGAATCCCTTGACATGCTCCGGTTAGCCCCGGATCTCAAGGATAACCTGAAGGTTTGGAAAAAATTGCCGGGTTGGTATTGGCATTATCCGGTGGAAAAACTCCGGCCTGCGGCGATCGCTTTGTTGACCCACCCAATTGCCAAGATGAAAGATGAGCCGATGCCGGTCATGGCCATGCAATTTTACGGCAAAGGACAGGTTCTGTTCATGGCAAGTGATGAAACCTGGCGCTGGCGATACAACGAGGAAGAGAAATACTTCTCTCGCTTTTGGGGGCAGGTAATCTATCGTTTTGCCTTGGCCCATTTGCTGGGAGAATCCTCCAGCCGCTCGCAGTTTGCCCTGGAACGCAGTGAAGCATTAGTGAATCGGCCCGGGTCTATTTATGCTCGGTTGCTCGACAAAGAATTTCGGCCCTTGAAGAAAGAAGAAGTAGAGGCCACTTTGGTGGAGTTTGATAAAAAAGGAAATCGGGAAAGCACCCGGAAAGTTACCTTGCAAAGCATTACCGGCCGCAAGGGCGAATATCAGGTGTTCCTGGAACATGACCGCAAGGGCAACTTTGAGCTGCGCATTCCCGGCTTCGATAACACATATCAATATGAAGTAAAACTGCCCCCCAAACATGAGTTGGAAGAATCCGGTTTGGATGAGTCTGCGCTGCGGGAAGCCGCGCGAGTAAGTGGGGGGAAATATTATCGCGAGGAAGATTTGCACCACCTGGTGGAAGATATCCAAGAGAAAAAGAACACCTTTACTCTCAGGCAGGAAATCCTTTTGTGGAACCCGCTAGTGTTTGTGTTATTCCTGGTTTTGATTTCGGCGGAATGGATTATTCGGAAATTCTCCAACTTGAGTTAACCAATTATGTTGCCGGCAAAGATTCAACGAAAATTAGCAAGCGTTCGCCAGTTGGAATTTTCCATCCGTATGGTGTGGGGAATTGCCCGATGGATCGCCATCGTCTTATTGGTATTAGGAGTTGCTTGCCTGGTAGACTGGCTGATCGATCGTTATTATTCCACTCCCTATATCCTGCGCGTGGCCCTTTTTGCCTCTCAGTTGATCCTATTTCTGGCATTGCCGGTTGTGTTTTTGGCTTGGCAAGGGACTCGCGGTCTCGGCGACAATGACTTGGCATTGCAAGTGGAAGAATATCATCCGCCCTTTAAGCACCGGCTGATTTCCGTGGTGCAATTCCACAAAGAAGGCGCCAAAACCTCGGGCATGTCGCAGGAACTAATTCTGCAAGTCACTAAGGAAACCGATGAGCAGAGTTCCGAAGTGAACTTTTCCGGTGTGGTCAGAAAGGACCGTATTCCAAAGAGTATCGGTGTTGTTCTGCCCTTAGTCTTACTGGGTGGCTTATTCTTCTATCTTTGGCCCGATACTATGAAGGCTCTTGTTGCCCGGCAATTCTTGGCCAACGCGGAAATCCCCCGTTCCGTCTACATTGAATTAGATCCCTCCTTGCCGACGGTATTGCCCAAAGGTGAGGAAGTGGAATTGCGCGTCTTGGTAAGCGGTCCGGGTTGGTCGGAGGATATGAACGGGCAAATTCGCTTGGACCCAAAGGGTGCCCCGAGCCAATATTATCCCTTGGAATTTAAGAAACGCTTGAAGTCCGGCAAAGCGGTCTACGCCGTTTTCTTAGGAGAACAATATACCGATTTCGGCTACCGCGCCTGGATCTCCGACGGCCGTCTGGAAGAGCCGGGATCGTTGAAATTTGTTCCTCGCCCGGTTATCCAGGATATTTACGCTTGGATGCGGCTGCCGCGCTCCATAGCCGAAACTCCTTCGGGAAAACAATATGAACAGCTTCAGGAACACGGGAAAATTGTGGCTCTGGCCGGCTCAGATGCCCGCATAAAAGTTAAGATTCAAAAGCCAATCAAAAAAGCTTGGCTGCATCTTCGCGGTCAGGTACAACCGCAGCAAAATCCTTATGTGGTTGCCGGCACGATTGGTCTTTCCTGCGAGAACGGCTGGCAACCTGTATCGGCATTTTCCGCTCACAAAAAACTGTTTTCAGAACTTGCCGGCACGCCGTATCTTGGTTACGAAGCCGCCTTGCAAATCAAGGAGATGAAAGTTTCCACTGGAGATGAGAATTACGCCGAAGCTATTTTGCAGAATTTGCCAGAAAATGCGACCGGCTACCGGATCATCGTTGAGGATAAATACGGCTTCCGAAACATCAGTGCGCCGCACCGCAGTATCCGCGGCATTCGCATTATCCCCGAAGAAGTCCCAAATGTTGCCTTCCTTCCGGAGCAGTTCCCGCCGCTGGGCAAAATGGTATTGGGTTCGGAGGCAGCAGCCTACGAAGTGGAAGGGTTACCCATTCCGCCCGGCGGTCCCATCCGCATGGCTTACACCGCTACCGGACGGTATGGAATCGGGGCTGCCCGTCTGCGCTTCCGGGTCTTCAAAAAGCCGGCACAAGGTTCCGAGATGGTGCAAGATCCCAAATGGCAAATGCTTCCCCTGAAAGAATATGTTTCCGACGAGGATGAAGTGGGAGCTTTTCTTCCTTATGTTGGTGCTTTTGCCAAGAGCCCGATTGATGCTCAAATCGAATTCTATGCCCAACCGCCGGAAGATCCGGAAAAGCATTGGGGACGGAACATTGCCGGCGGGCGTTTTGATTTTCTCACCCGAAATATTCCCGACGGCAATGGCGGCTTTTATACCCCCCAGCCGGGAGACGAGATTGAGTACTACATAGAAGTTTTTGCGGATAGCGATATGTCTGCGGATCGGCCTTCGGCTCGCACCGAGGTTCGCATCAAGACTGTCGTGACGGGAACTGAAGTCGTCCGCTGGATGCGGGATGCTCTGCAAGAGTACCAACGCATTCAACAGTTGGAAACGAAACAGGCAGAAGTGATTCCGATTAACAACTAAGCGGCAGTATTTACAGATGAAACCTCGGAAAGCGGAGAATTTTCTATTCCTCCAACTACTCCGATGCTATGATAAAACAAATTTACCGGAAGGGTCAAAGGACTAAACCTTTACCAACTACAGGGGGGTTCATTATGCGACACCTATTTCGTGTTGCTCTCACCATCACACTTTTGGCCGGCGGAATATTCCTTTTCCACGGAATGCATTTCCAAGCCGTCCAAGCAGACTCCAATGCCAATATTCGCAGTCAGCAGGATAAGCAACGGCAAGTCCAAGCCGATACGGATTATATGGTTCGACGGGTCAGCACCATGATTCGTGTGATCCAGTATTACAAGCTGGACAAACGCGGGGAGCGAGAGATGCTCCAGGAACTGGCCTCGACCCTGTCCGGTTTGAGTCGTAACCAGATGAACAAGGTGATCACTCACCTGGAATCTGCCGCCATCTCCAAGGACTCAAAAAAATCCCAGGAAGAACTGACAGCTGCCTATAAGCGGCATCGAGAGATTATCAGTTCTTTGCGGGATATTCTCGCCCGGTATGAAGCGGTCCGGACCTTGGATGAAGCCGCCGAGCGGATGGAAGCAATTGCCCAGACGCAGTTGGATATATACCTGCAGACAAGCGGGTTTCTCAAGAAGTTTGATGACTACCAGAAATTGTTCAAGTCGGCATCCAAGGCAACTGCCGAATACGGCAGGAATGACGGCCAACCGCTGGGTACGGTGGTAGCCCATCAGGCAGACGAGCAAAAGGACATCCATAAATCCGTGGATCGCCTGATCATTCGCGTCCGCGAACTGGAACCGAATCTTCCCGCCGCTCAGAAATTACGCGTTGCCAAGATGAACGAGGCGGTCAAATCCACCCAGATCTTGGCCAACTTGAAATCGGCTGCTGATAATTTGGCGACCAAAGGTTATCCCGAACGCCGCTTTAAAAAATGGCAGAGCGCCAATCATCTGCAATGGAAGTCCGCCGGTGATTTAAAAGTATTAGCCGGTATTCTCCGTACTCCGCCGGAAAAGATAGCTGCGCTTCGGGAAGCCAAAGCCCGCTTGGACGAAGCCATTCGCCAGCAAGAAGAGTTGAAAGAGGATTCCAAGGCAGAAAAGTTTCGCCAAGAGGAAAAATACGGCAAGCCGGAATCGAATTCATCGGATCTGAAGATCCCCGGCTTAACGCCTTTGGCAAAATCCAAGGGGCCTGTTAACACCAAAGCAGAATTGCAGAAGCTCCAGGACGTAAATGAATCCATAAATAACCTGAGCAATCAACAGGCCCGGATTGAAGATGAAACCCGGGATATCCGCAACCTGGTTGCTCCTCATGCCAAGAAGATAGCAACTAAGCTTTCCCCGGCGCAAAACGCCATGCGGCAAGCTGAAGCATCCTTGCGAAAGAACAAGATCGGGGAAGCGCTCGATCCGCAGAAAGAAGCAGCCAAGGCCCTAAAAGATGCCCAAAAGGCTGTTGCCGAAATGATTGCCAAGGAAGAAAAGACACAAAAAGATCCTCTGGCTGCCCTTAAGAAAGCCGAGGAAGAGTTGGGCAAGATTCTCAAGGAACAAATTGCCACAAAGGAGAAAACTGAAACCGCCAAGAAAGAAAAGAATCAGGACTATCAACTCCCGTTGATTGCTCCAAAGCAAGCTGAACTCGGAAAACGTACCGATGCTTTGCAAGGGCAACCATTACCCAATCAGGAAAAAGTCGAAGGTAAATTGGCGAAGGCTGCTGAAGCCATGAACAAAGCTACTAAGGCTTTGGAAAACAAAGAAGGCGGCAAAGCAGTTGATAAGCAAGCCAAAGCTATTACCGCTTTGAAAGAAGCGGAAAAGGAAATCGCCAAGAAGATTGCCGAAATCGAGAAACGGCGAGCCGATATTGCCAAGTTGGAAAAGGCTGCTGACAAGATAGGTGAGTTGGCCAAGAAAGAAGGCAAAATCGCCAAGGGGTCAAAGGAACTGGCAAAACAAGCAGACCCTCAAGAAGCGAAGAAGCTTGCCGGCAAACAAGGTGAGCTGACGCCTCAAGCCAAGGACGTCGCCAAGGAAATTGCCCAAGCAGCCCCGGAGGCCTCTAAGAAGGTGGATGCCGCCGCCACAGATATGAAAGGCGCGGAAGGCAAGCTTACCAAGAATGAACCGGAACCGGCGGCTAAGAAAGCAGACGATGCCACTAACAAATTAGTGGATGCGCAAAAGGCGATTGAAAAAGCCTTGGCGCAGAAAAAAGCCGACGAGATTAAGGATCAGGTTGCCATGAGTAAAAATGCAACCGATCCTGCCAAAGCGGCTCAGCAATTGGCCAAAGCGATCGAACAAACGCAGAAGGCTGCGGAAAAGGCGAACGAAGCCCAACAAGCGTTAGCCAAGAATCCTTCACTGGCTGAATTGCAGAAGAAGATTGCTGACGACGCCGGCAAGATCCAGCTTGCGGATGCTAAAGAAGCAGCCATGGAAGCCGCAAAAGCCCTGGAGGGGAAAGATCTAGGTAAGGCGTTGGAAAAACAACAAATTGCCTTGGCGAAATTGGAAGACGCCGCCAAGAATCCTTTCACCAAACCGGCACCCGGCCAACCCAAGCCGCCAAATCCGGCTCAAGCCAAGAAGGGGGCTCCTCAAGCAGATCCCCAAAAGCAACCTGGTCTGGCAAAACCCGGCCAACAAACCCCAAATCTGGCTAAGCCAAACCAAGCCCAACCGGGTGACGCCAAGAAGGGCCAACCGGAACCAGCGAAGGCTAAGGGCAACCAGGCCAAGGCTTCGCAAAATAAAGCAGGACAACCCCAACCCAAGGCCGATCAGCCGAAAGCTGGAGAACCGAAGGCGGGACAACCCAAAGCTGGAGAACCGAAGGCGGGACAACCCAAAGCGGGACAACCCAAAGCGGAACAACCCAAAGCGG
>CAZPPD010000367.1:0-6222 GCA_964588185.1 uncultured Alcaligenaceae bacterium
ATAAAAAAAAAAATAAAAATTAAATTATCAAATATAGACTAGAAAAAACAACTAATAAACTAAATAAGACAGGATCATTTGAAAATAACCCCTTATTTATTCTGAAAAAATATACCTAACCAATTAAATGGCATTACTTTACAGTTTAAAAATCATTTTGATAATATACCTGTTTCAATCAAATACCGCTTTTTGTTTAATGTATCAAACCACCAATAATCGGCGCCGAAGCGCCGAAATACACCTTCAGCGCTGAATCAAAACCGGTTATACCCATTCTTTCGGATGGGCAGGGTAGCTGTATAACATGTTTGATGGTAATAACTTTTGCGATTAAACCTAACTTTTGTTTTCCATATCGAAACCATTCCCTTTCCTCGGCATACCATGTGCATTCAAAAAAATGAGAATTCGCATTTTGAACACGTCCACGCAATCTAGGAGAGAGGCATCGTGAAAGTGTCATCAAGCTGGTTGGCGGCAACTGGTGCGAAATATAGTGCCGGTATCGGTCGATCAGGAATTGCTCATCTGAATCATTACAACGCGGAATATTGCGAATGGGGGGAAGGGCCCCCTTTGATCATAGTTCCCGGCTTGGCAGGTGGTTACCGGTTGTTAGGTCCATTGGCACGTCTTTTATCCAAGCGATTTCGGGTAATTAGTTATCATTTGCGGGGAGAGGATGATGTTTTTGCTCTCCGCCGTAAATTTGACCTGATGGATATGGTTCGGGATCTTCACGAATTTATCCAATGGCATTACCTGGAGCGACCGGCGATTTTCGGCGTCTCCTTCGGCGGAGTTTTAGCGATGGAATACGCCGCCAGGTACCCAAATTGTGTGGACAAAATGGCTTTGCAAGGCGTTGGCGCACGCTTTGAACGCAGCCTGTTACAGCGGGTTGCCGGGATGGTTTTAACCCGCTATCCTCTGCCCACCAATAACCCATTCGTCAATCAATTTTTCAACCAGTTGTTTGGTGGCCGGACCATTCAAGATCCATCTTCCGCTTTGTGGTCCGCCAATGCTGGCGAACCGACCAAAGCGTTATGGCTCACCGTTTCCGCTTAGTCCAGCGTTTTAATATGGCAAAACGATTGGAGCAAATCCTAACCCCAACTCTGGTCTTGTCCGGCGACCGGGATCTGTTAGTATCCAAATCCAGCTTGAAATGCCTGACCAACGGAATTTCCAATTCGAGTTTGGTAAGACTTCCGGGAGCGGGCCATTTAGGATTTGTGACCCAACCAGAGCGAGTCGCTGAAGAAGTTATCCAATTTATGGAACCGGAATAAATGGAATACGGGTAGCTGAATTTGCAAAAATTCAGGACTTTTCAAGGGATTCGAATTCCTGCAAATCCAGCTACCATTCCGACTGAATTCCGGCGAATATTTCCGGTAGCTGAAATCTGGCGAGACCAGCTACCAAGTCTAATCTTACCAATGGCGAACACGCCACCAATCATTTCCGTGGGAATTTCTCCCGTACCACCAAAACCCATCTTCCCAAGTCAGATGGATAGACCGCCATCCCAAAGGAACTTTCGGGAAGGGATACATCGGGCCAATGAATGGCCACGAATTGTAAGGGTACAACTTGGGATACCCCACCCGGGAGTAATTGTTATACGGAGCGTATGTCGGCCAAGCATAAGGCGGCATTCGCGGCGGATGATAAGCATTGGGAACCACTCCGGGCGGCGGTGCTTGATATATCGGCGTTGGCTCTTGCATATTTGGGGCAGGTGCTTGCCCCGATTGCGTTGGCATTACCGCTTGGGTTTGGGTGACCGCATTTTGATTGCCAACGACCAGAAAGTCGTGAATAGCTCGAACTCCCGGAACGGACTTCACCAGCAAGATAGCTTCTTGATGTTGAGCCGGGTTGGCAACAAAGCCGGTTAACCGCACCAATCCTGCCTGAAAAGAAACGTCGATCCGATAGTTCTTCAACCGATTTCCTTGGCGCAAACGAGCCACGATGTTGTCGGCGATGGTTTGGTTGGAAATCGATTGGGAATTATTGGGAGCTTGTTCCGGTTGGGACCCCTGAGGCAGTGACGATTCCATGAAACCGGCACGAACCACACAGGTATTGGCCAAAGTAAAGACCAAGGGAGCGAGAATAAGAAAGCGAAGCACGGTACCATCCTCCTGACGTTTTGTGCATAAATCCCTCGATAGAAGTTTTCTCGCGCCAAGGCAAAACGTCAAATCACCAAGAGAGAAAAAAATACCACCGGACCCGAAGAAAACCCTGCAATCCTTAGCATTCCTTCCACCCGGCACACTTGCAAGGATCTCTCAGCTGTTACAATCATCCCAAAGGAAATAACGGCACCCGTTGACAGTTTTTCCTTCGATCCTTACAATTTCAAACTTAAGCATTGCGCCCGTAGCTCAACTGGACAGAGCATCGGTCTACGGAACCGAAGGTTAGAGGTTCGAATCCTCTCGGGCGTGTTTGTAACTTGTCAGGCATGAGAAAGTTATCTAAATCCAAATAAATACCCCCTCCCATCTTGTAATTCGTTTCACAAAATCGGTTTAGTCGGGTGGATTGGAAGTTTTTAAATCAGTGACCCGCACTTTCGCTAGCCAAATACTCGTCCTGCCCTTATGGGAACTGTAATAACTGACCCACAAAGTGTTCTCATGCCAAACCATTCCGGGATAACTTGTATCCCCGCCGGAAGGCAACTCTAGTTTTGGAAGCAGTTTGTTTTCACTCAAGTCCAGCCGACCAAGTACTGTCTTTGACCCATGTTTTCTCATTCTGCCGGCGGTCCACCAGGTTCCGTTCGGTCCTTGGATGAAATTTGGGCCGCCGAAATAAAAGCCAAGATCTTTCCAGGTGAAGTCTTTGTAAGGTTTTTTGCTAATGCCGAGCATGGCACTGTTGGGTCGACCGTCCCGGCGTTGAAGAATCAGCATGGATCCGTTGTCAAAACGTACTGTCGCTTCGGTGGCATTGGGGATATCAAAGTCGGTGAGTTTTTCGTAATGCAGTCCATCGGGGCTTTCGTACAGAGACGCCCGGTAAACCTTAGTGGTTGGGTTGTTTTTCGTTTTTGGATGGCCCCAGCTGTAAGCGACGCCGTAAGCGCGACCCTTGTGCCAGGTAACACGCCAAAGCCATTGCCAGCTATTCAGGATGCGTTGGGGTACAGTCCAATTCTTACCATCCTTCGAAAAACTCACCCACGAATAATGATCGCGGACTGGAATACGTGTTGGCGGCCAAGCAGCCCCGCCATTAATCATCAGTCGATTATCTGGCGTGACACAGAGGTGGGGATCGCGCAGATCGACATTGTTTTTTCTCACCAGGGCTGCGGATCGCCAGTCGTTTCCATCTTTGGATACTAATACGCGGACCGCACCGGCCCCGGAAGCATGTCCCGATCCTTCGCGGAAAACACAAAACCAGCGGCCCTTGAAACGGATTAAGTCGGTGAAGGCATTGTGCCTGCCTTCATCCCAGATTTTTTGCACCTCACCTGCCGGTTTCAAGCTTTGTGCCTTTATGGAATCGGTGCCCGCTGTAAAGTTGATGCCAAGGAGGAGCATGAAAAGATAACGCATTGACTACCCCCATTGAAACGGATTTCTGTTGCCGAAAAAAACAAACATAAAAATATGATTCGCCACCCCTCTAGCCATCGTTTACCCCGTCAGTGACGGCCCATTTCCAAACAAATGATTGTTCATTGAGGACGATCTTAGTCGTTTCATGCCAACCGTGGAAACGAACGGTAGGATTGGGACGAAAAGAGTCCGTTTAATGACGATCTTTGCCAATTCTGGCCGACCGTGGAAACGAACGGTAGGATGAATACCAATTCGCGACAGTGGGAGAAAAAACCCGATCTTTTTGTAATTAACCATCCTAATGAAAAAATACTGCAGAATACAAAAGTACCGAAACTGCCCCGGTGAAAAGGGCCACCGGAGCGGTTAAACATCAAACAAAATATCCCGACCGGACGGGAAAAAATTCATAATCTAATTCCAAACAGTAATCCCAAAATAAACAAACCCAGGAAGAATCATGCCCTTATCCGTCCAGTCAATCTGCAACACGTTGGCCATCCACGGCTTGCTTCCCAAGGAAAAGGTTCGGGAAGCTTACCTAAGGTGGGTAGAAGAAAACTCCTCCGCAAAGGATAATGCCACCGCTTTTGGGATCTGGTTGGTAAGCAATGAAATCTTGACCGCTTATCAACTCGACTTCATAAACAAAGACAAGGTCGCTCGGCTGAAACTCAATGATTACATCCTTGTGGACCGCCTTGGCCAGGGGCGGATGGCGGGAATCTACAAAGCCGTTCACAAGGGCGGGCAAGTCGTTGCCATCAAGATACTTCCTCCTTCCAAGGTCAAAGACGAAGAAGCCTTCGCTCGCTTTCAACGGGAAGCACGCTTGGCAATGCGGTTTAAGCATCCCAATGTCGTACGCACTTTTTCGCAAGCCGAAGCGGACGGATTGCATTATATTGCGATGGAATTCCTGGTTGGGGAAACTCTGGAAGAGATCCTGAAGCGGCGCAAGAAATTGCCACCGGATGAAGCCGCCCGGTTGCTAAGCCAAGCCTTGGAAGGCTTGCAGCACCTTTATGAAGAAGATGTTACTCACCGCGATATTAAACCGGCAAATTTTATGGTGGTTCCACTTCCCAAGGAAGGAGAACCAGATACCACCTACAAATCAACACTCAAGATCCTCGACGTTGGCCTTGGTAAGGCACTTTTTGACGATGGTGCTGGTCCTGGGGGGATGGAACTCACCGAAGCGGGTGATTTGCTGGGAGCTGCCGCTTATATGGCTCCCGAACAGGCTCGGGACGCCCGCACTGCCGACGTGCGAGCGGATTTGTATAGTCTCGGGTGCGTTTTTTACGAGGTACTGACAGGACAGCCGCCATTTTATGATAAGAACACCACGCGAATTCTTGTCCGACATGCCACCGAATCACCTAAGTCCCTGAAAGAAAAGAACCCCGATGTTCCCGACTACTTAAATGAAGTAATTCTCACGTTTTTGTCCAAGGACCCTGCCCAAAGGTATTCCACACCGGAAAAAGCCTTGAAAAAGCTGAAATTGCTTGCGAAAACAGGAGAAACTCATATTGCTCCTCAATCCTCTCCACCAATTGCCAAGCGTGTTTGATTCGCTTTCCAAAAAGAGGTCATTGAGAACTTGAATCACCTATCCATGTGGTCTGGTGGCGGAATCTTCTCACAGTATCACTCGTCAAAGTGAATACGATCGTAGACATCTGCCAAACGAAGAGTGCATTCGATGGAGTCAATGGGAACTGAGGTTTCCAACCCTGTGTGCAGTTGATAATTCCAACTGCCGTCTTTTTGGCGAATGTAATGCTCGACTTGCGGTTGATGTTGTGAGACGAGGAGGTTGTCCGTGAGCGTCGGGTTCCAGGTTTGATAGCGTGTGAACTTCTCGCCACGATCGAAGGCCTCGGTTTCGGGAGAAAGGACCTCGAGAATTACGGCAGGATTGGTCACCACGTCCCGGTGCTCGTCCAAATGTTCCGGCTCTCCGCAGATCACAACCACATCGGGATAGGAATACATCCCGCTCATGTTGCGTCCAGCGGTAGGTGTTGGGCCGCTGCGAACTTTGGTGTCCTTGGTGCGGGCTCTGCATCGCTTGCCTTTGAGCTGAAGATAAAGAACCCCTATCAAATTGGCGGAAATATCCCCGTGTGCGCTGCTTTCGCCGGCCATTGCATAGATTTCGCCGTCAAGATAGAGATGCCGTTCCTCCGACGCGCGTTCGATTGCGAGGTATTGATCAACCGTGAATCGTGGTTTGGGCTTGGGAAATCCCATGCCAATATCCTTTCTGCTTCGCCTTAAATCATAATTTTACGGGGCAGGCCACACTACAATATTACCAGATAGGTTAAAGGACGCCCAGTTGACCCGCCTAGCAAAGCTTTGATTATTTCATGGTTTGCCTCATCTCACCTCCAGCGTATTCCAAGCTTATGGCGACCATGGTCTCCAAGCGACTTCGGTTTCTTCTTGCGCTGAAACCAGTCGAATACCAGATAATGGCCCGTTCTCCATAATTAGCCTCTGAGATGGGCTTCGTTGAGAAAACCGCTGAACACTTTCCACGCCCTTAGCCATGCTTGGTGACAGACATCGCTGAGGTCGTCAATCGAGAGCCAGGGGAATTTTTGCCAGAAGG
>CAZPPD010000368.1:0-6217 GCA_964588185.1 uncultured Alcaligenaceae bacterium
CCCAATGCAGATTATTATATCGCGGAAATAGCCCTACTTCTGGCACAAGATGAATATCCCGGCTTGGATGTTGAAGCTTATATTGGTGTATTAAATTCGATGGCTCACGAAGCCGGTTCTTTTATAAGTGGTGACTTGGCTTCCCAGTTATCCGGATTATGCCGGTATATGTTCCATGACCTTGGCTTTCGAGGGAATCCAAAGGACTACTATAATCCGAACAATAGTTATTTAAACATAGTTCTGGAGAAACGAACCGGGATTCCCATTAGCTTATGCGCCGTCGTAATGGGGGTAGGGAAAAAAGTCGGCTTGGATATCCAAGGAATCGGCTTGCCGGGTCATTTTGTGGCCAAGGCAGTTTCGGAAAAACAAGAATTAATTTTTGATCCCTTCCATGGCGGCAGACGGTTAGAACCTATCGATTGCGAACATCTGGTTCATCAAGTTACCGGAATGGATTTTCGTGCTACCAAGAAAACCTTAGCAGCAATTCCTCTGGGATTAATGGTCCAGCGGATGTTGTCAAATTTAAAGGCTATCTACTTAAATCAAAGTGATTATACGCGAGGAGCAAGGACTTTAAACCGATTACATCAGCTGGATCCTCACAACCGCACCTTCCAAAGAGATCTCGGTGTATGCTACATCCATTTGAAGAAACCGGGTAAAGCTATTGAAATGTTAGAATCCTATTTAAATATAGAACCGTTACCCCAAGACGCCATAGAAATAGAAAAACTGATAGTTGCTGCTAAACGAGAATTAGCAAAATGGAATTAATTTGAAATATAATTACCAAACCTAAGCATTACCAAAAACATAGAAGTTAACTATATAGAAATATTTCGCTAACATTTCTATTCCATTCATTTCCTAGTCTCCACGGATATTTCCCCCGTTTTTATCGAATGTTGAACTAGATAACTTGCACAAATTTGGCAAGAAAACCAAAATATGCTCGGAATACCTTCGGGTTGTTCCATTCACTTGGTTTCTAGGTTCTTGCATATCTGTGGAGGTATTTGTAATGGACTCTCGAACTCGCACCTTCCTGACTCTAGAGTCATTGGAAGAACGGTGCAATCCTGACGTAACCGTCGCTGTCGATGCCGTGACCGGAGATTTAATGATTACCGGTTCCGGGCCTTTGGCCAATGATCTGCTCATTGAGCAAGTCGCAACTCCTTTTGATCCCGTTCAAGAATATTCCATCACCAATTTTTCCAGTGCCGTTATTGGCCCCGCCTTGGTCGAGGCTCCCGGAAATGTCATCATTGATTTGAATTCCGGATTTGCCAATGACTCCGTTATCGTTACCGACTTGGGCGGCATATTCGGCAAAGGTCTTGGTAACGGTCTGTTTGTTAATGGCGGTGCCGGAATCGACACCTTAAACGTTGAGCTGGTAAACATTCCGGGAGATGTTTTGGTCACCGGGGTAAACAGCTCCGACGGATTCCTGCCCATGTTTTTTGATACCGGAATCGGTGGCAACTTGATGATTTCCAATGGCGGTGAAAACTCCAACTCCCTGTTTGACTTGGCCTTTACCGATGTTTTTGGAAGTGTTTGGATCAACTCCGGAAATGGCGGCGACATGGTCATTCTGGATGATTCCTTTGTCGGCGGCCACATGACGATGAACATGGGCAACGGCTTATTTGGTCCGGACGACCTGACGATCTCGGATACTTCCATCGTTTGGGGAAATCTGAA
This sequence comes from uncultured Alcaligenaceae bacterium, assembly GCA_964588185.1. Taxonomy (GTDB): domain Bacteria; phylum Planctomycetota; class Planctomycetia; order Gemmatales; family Gemmataceae; genus CAZPPD01. The sequence continues at coordinate 1,720 of CAZPPD010000368.1, forward strand.
CTTTATCAGTGGAGCTTCTGCCTTAACCCAGACCATCCTGATTGACGGCAGTATTTTCGGAAATGCCTATTTCACGCTGGGCGGGAACATTGCTACGGATTTCACTTTGGGACCGGATGGATTTATTGGCGGCAATCTTTATGTGATCGGTGGGCAAGCAGATGACCGAGTATTCATCGACGGCACCATTGACCGGGATGTTTATCTCAACCTCCGTGGCGGAGATGACCTGTTTGAATTCAATACCCTCTTCAGCGATGCCTCGATCAATGGCAACTTTATTCGGTTCTATGGCGGCTCCGGAAATGATTCGGTGATCTTGAATGGTAATGCCGGGCTTGCCCGATTCTACGCCGATATGGGTGCCGGTGACGATGACCTTACGCTGGAAACGGATCTCATGTTGCAGTATGTCTTCGTCAACTTTGGAGCCGGCTTTGATACCTACGACGATTTCTCGTCCATCTTCATCCCAATCCGGCTATTCAATTTGCTGTAGGAGAATTTTGCTTCAAGGCGAGTGGCATTAGCAATTCCCACTCGCCTTTAAATTCAATTTGGATGAAATCACCTGGAAAATGACTCGTCGAGCTGCGGGGCGGCAACGGAAGTTTGCCCTGCAGCTGATTTTAATCCTCACCTCGGCTTCCGTTCGCCAAGGCTTGCAATATTTCTTCCCTCACCGCAGGGATAGTTTCGATTCTCAACATATCTCGCAGGATTCCTTTTGCTTTCCTGGATTGCAATCCCTTTCCGGATGCAAGTACCTGGAGACAAGCCTTCTTTTCCCGAAGGTGATTCATAAACGGAAGGTTTTTTGCCTTCGCCTGCTTTTCCATCGCCACAATTCCCCCCAGGTAATCCAGCAATGGATCCAATGTTTCCGGGAAATCCCGTGAATAATTTGAGAATGACTCGATCAATTCCAACCGCTGCGTTTCACTCAAATGATAGTGGTTAAGCAGGGAAGGGAGTGCCATTGCAGCTTCGGGAGACCGCAAGGAGAGATACGCCTCCGCAACTAGATTTAAGTCCTCCTTCCGACCAGACTGGGACAAAGTAATCAACGAATCCATCCCTGCCTTCCCGGTCCGTTCAATCCCACGCAGAATTCCGTCTTTAAGTACCCGGTCATCGGATTGGTTGAACTTTAGGGTATTTACCAACGTATCGGCGGCTCCAGGTCCCTGGATGGAGCCGATCGCCAAAATGTAAGCCCGAAGGACTGCCGGATTATCTTCGTTCAATACTCGAGCTAAACTGTTGTGGACTTGGCGGTCCCCTTCATCGGTGTTTAATTCAAGCCCTTGAGCACAGAGCCGCCGGAGGTCCGGGTGGGGATGGGTTAGCAGCCTCTGAAAAGCTTGAGAAACCTTCCCATTCCAGCATGATTGCAGTATTCCAATTACTGCGATTCTAGCCCGGGCAGGTTTCTCGTCATCTTTGAGGATTTTCAATAGGCTTTCCCGTAATTTAACTCCGCGTTTTACCAACTCCTGCTGAGCCCAATAGCGATCGCTAAAATTCTCGCTCTCTAGAGTCTTTAACAACTCCTCATCGGTTTGTTTAAGTATCTTTGCCCAGCTATCCATTCCGGGTCGGGCTTCGGGATTATTTTCGGTGCCCACCCAGCTTAGCCGATAAATCCTGCCGTGGTTGGAATCTCCCCAAAGAGTTCCCCGGTCCAATCTTTCCGTTCGAAAATCACAAATGTAGATTGCCCCATCCGGACCAACCACCATTTGAGCTGGACGAAAAAGGGCATCACTACTCGTGAGAAACTCATATTCCTGTGCCACTTTAAAGGACGCACCATTTGGGTGGAGTTTAAAAGCACGGATACATCGGTCTAAGGTATTCGGGCAATAAACCAGACCTTGAAATTCCCGGGGGAAATGCGAGTCAAGATAAATGAATGCTCCCCCCGAGATTCCCTCATCGAGAATGGAAATGGGATTCAATCTTCCCATTGGATTGATCGTAGAAGCATCGGCCCTCCAGCATCGGGCTCCCTCCGCCAAGCGCCAGCCAAAATCAGCCCCCTGATTTACGTGGATCAAACGGCAGTTTGCATACGGCGATTTATTGGCACCACCATTGTCTACCAGGAACAGGTTGCCGGTCTCATCAAATGCCGCATTCCCAAATGGATTGCAAAAGCCGCTTGCAAAGGTCTGCAGCTTAGACCCGGCCGGGCGGCAGCGAAAAACCCCACCGGACCGTAAGACCGTAGCCCGACTTCCATCGGAACCTTCCACGACGTTGTCATTGTCCCCGGCGGTTATGTACAACCACCCGTCATTGCCTATGGTCAAGCCGGATACTTGGTGGTTATGAAAACCGGCAAATCCCTGAGCGATGACCTCCTTGTTTGCAAAGGTTCCTTTTTTGGTTTGCTGATAGCGGCGGACCGTGCCCTGGCCGGATACATAGAGGTAGCCATTATGGATTAAGATCCGAGAGGGAAATTCCTCTTCCAAAACTACTTTTGCTTTTTCGTAGATGCCATCCTTGTTTGCATCCTGAAGGATTTTAATGCGGTCCTTTTCCGCCTTCTTCAATATTGTGGTTAGCAGCTTGCTTCCGTCTTGGTAGTTAAAGGTAGTCTCTGAAACCGGGAAAGGGTCCTTGGTTGAAACCCACTCCACCACATACAAGCTTCCATCGGGACCAAAGGTCAAGGCCTTGGGATTAACTACGGCCGGAAATTCCGCCACAATCTCCATCTTCACACCGGCGATGGTCTTATATCCCTTCAGCCGAGGATCGTTTTTTCCTTGGTCGATTATCTTCAACCAATCCGGGGCATCTTTGGGTGGGGTTTTCTTGCCAAAAGGTGCGCTGGGTTGCCCACAGATATAGCTGCTGCTTATTAAGAGAAAGGCCAATATCGTGACAAAGTGCTTCAATGGATAATCTCCTCAGGGTCCAATTATAAATGCCGCGACTGAATTTTTGGAATCTGGCTACTAAATACCTTAGCTTCTCTGGTTTGAAATAGTTGTTTCTGTTAAGTTTGTTTGAGTAAGGATCATTTTCTTCGGTTGATCCGGTTATGAACAGGATGTTCAGGCCAGTTCATGCCCGCTGGCTCCAAATCTTGCCGAGATCCTGTTATGTTTTTCGAACTCTGTGCATTCTCTTTCCTTCTGGCGATTTTCGTCTTAATTGGATTTGGCCTCTGGAAAGCAGGTACCTCATTTAGACGTGGATCAACAGCCCGGCAGTTCCCAATTCCAAAAGATCCTGGAAGACCAAAGCTACCAAAGGTTTGCATTCGCTGTGGGTTTCAGTTGAAACCAAACATGGTCGATTGTCAACGCTGCGGCTTGGATGTAACCGGAGTCGTGGCCAAGGAATTGGAGGACTTAGAAGCCACCGCCCGCCAGTTGGAAAAGTTTCGAAAGTTTAATAGTCTTCCCGCAGATATACTTGACCGGATTTGGGAAGCAGTCGAGCATCGCCATGATTTATTGACGGGAACTTCCAAGAAGAAGGTACCTGCCTCAATAATACCCCCTCTGCCAATTCCTGCAGCAGAAACCACCACTGAGGAACAAATTCCGCCAACCATTCCTGTAACGGAAAGCAATTCTGAGGTTCCTGTATCGGAGTGGATTCCCTCTGAAACTATTCACCCAAAAGAACATCTCGAGGTGGATTCCCCCCCGGCAAAACCAAAAGAAATTCCAAAACCATCATCACCGGATCCGGAGCCTTTCAAACCCTGGTACCGGCTCCGAGAAATTTTGCAACACAACCATCCTCGGGGATTGACCTCGGCTTTAAAGGTTCAAGTAATTTTACTTTTTCGGCAATCTCCAGAAAACAAAATCAAAGAGTTCAGCCCAAACCTGCAATTTCGCTTGGCACAGGTACTGGAAAACTCTCAACTCAAAAAAGAGGCTCTTGAAATATTCCAAAGACTCCATCAGGGGTGTCCGGATCACCCCGAGAGCTCTGCGATTCAAGCCGCCCTCTCCCGTTTGCAAGAGGAGATACCCAAAAGTGGTTTCTGGAAAAAGCTGTCAGGGAAATTTTCAGCGGCGAAACCTCAATTCAGCAGCGAACAATCCTCTGGTCAGATACCGGAAACTAATTCTGCTGCATCAACTACTGAATCTGCTGAGGAAGGTACAACTCCACAAGATAAAAATCGAGTAGGCAAGATCCTAGCCGGTTTCCTCGAAGAACGAAATATACTTTGGGGAGAATTAGTAGGGGGATTGTTGATCATCGGCGGGTCGATCGCTCTTGTCGTGAGTCTATGGAACCAACTCCAGCAAAATCCATTTTTCCCGTTCGCAATCTTTGCGGCGATCTCGACAGCTCTTTTTCTCCTCGGATTCTACAGCCATCGCCATTGGAAGCTGGAGGCGACTAGCCGAGGAATGATGCTTATTGCCACCTTGCTGGTTCCTCTTACTTTCATGGTAATGCCCAGTATGCTGGACCCGGGTAGCGGAGATCTTCTGGAATTAGGCATCGGAATCCTGGC
>CAZPPD010000369.1:0-6172 GCA_964588185.1 uncultured Alcaligenaceae bacterium
GCCCATGCAAATGATTCTCCCGGTCTCCAGACCGACGGCAGGTTGAGTTATCAATTTTCCGAAGATGGGGAGTACTTGGTTCGGGTGAAAGATGTTCTTAATCGGGGAGGCACCGACTATGTCTACCGTTTGCGGATTGGGGATTTTCCCTGTGCAACTGTTGCAGTTCCCATGGCCGTCGAGAAGGGAAACAAGGTCCGGGTGAATTTTGCCGGACCATTGGTTGAGAAGGTTCCTGGAGTAACTTTGGTGGCGAAATCCACTATTGGGGATCCGCTGTATGTGGTACCCAAAATGAAAAACGGTTTACCCGGCGTTCCCGTCCCGGTTTTGCTGAGCGACCGGGAAGAACTGGTCGAAAAAGAACCAAACAACCAAATCAACCAAGCCAACCCGGTTCCCCTCCCCTCCGGAATAACTGGGCGGCTGGAAAAGTATGGAGACAAAGACTTCGTTGTTTTTAATGCGAAAAAAGGGCAGCAACTCACCATCCAAGGCCATACGTTGGAGCAAAACTCTCCGACGCTTTTGTACCTGCGGGTTCGGGATAGCAAAGGAAAGGAAATCGCCCGGTCGAAACCCGAAGCAAATCCTCCGGATGATCAGGAAATCGTATTCAATCCACCTGCAAATGGCGATTACTTTGTAGAAACCGAACATCTGAATTATGTTGGGGGTCCCAGCCAAGCCTATCGATTGACGCTAACTCCAAAGCAGGGATCTTTCCAGCCTTCAATGGGATTGGATCGTTTTGAACTCTATCCCGGTAGTTCGCAATTGTTGCCGGTCCAGGTAAAGCGAGAAAATTTCAATGGGCCTATTGATCTGGAAATAATTTCTGATGAGTCGGATTTATCCGGGAAGGCACTCATCGGGCCTAATAAAAATTCCGGAACTTTGGTCTTAAGGACTCCTAAAGACATATCACCAGGACCTAGGACAATTCAGATTGTCGGCAAAGCCAAGATTGGGGGAAAAGAAGTCACCCGGTTGGTTGATGTTGGTACTTCGGTCCGAAACGGGCTGTCCAATCTTCCCTATCCACCTTTGCACCTAACAACACGCATTGGGGTAGCTATCGTGCCGACTCCTCCTTACCAATTGATAACCAAACTGGAAAAGGCGGAGTTGACTCCTGGGGATAAGACCAAAATTTCCTTGCATGTCCAGGGTTCCAATGATCTTGTTGTTTCTCTTATCAACCCTGAAGGTTTGCCAAAGAATTTTAAGTTCCCTAAGATCAAACCCATCGGTAAGGGGAAAAAGGAGACCAGCTTCACCTTCACCGTGCCGACTAAAGCTCCCTTGGGAAAGTATTATCTGCAGTTCAAAGGCAAAGCCAAAATCAAGAATCAGGACGTTTATGCCTCAGCAGAACCGGTGTTGTTGGAAGTTACTCGGCCTTTTTCTCTGAAAGTTGAACCGGCTCCCCTAAAATTCAAACAAGGGAGCAAAGTGAAATTTAAAGTAACCGCACAGCGCAATGCGGGCTACAAAGGACCGATTCGACTTGAAGTTCGCAATCTCCCGGGGAATGTTTCGGCGAACACTCCGACAATTCCTGCGAATCAAAATGTTGCCGAGGTGGAAATCAGTGCCAAGGGCGATGCCCAACTGGGCAGCAAAACCAATGTCCAAGTGGTGGGAACGGCAACGGCTTTGCGGAATCAACAACAAGCCTCTCCGAGAATCACCTTCATCATTGAGAAGAAATAACCTTAACAAGGAATTGAAATGAATTGGAACGAGAAATTTAATCTGGGTTTACTCTACGAGGATTTTCTGGATCGTTATGCTACCGAAAGCCAAAAAGATCGCTGGCAGAAGATTCGCCATGAGGTTGCCTTAACCAGGGACCAACAAAACCTGCTTACTTCCTTTGAGCGGCAGATGAATGTCCTTTGCTTGGCGGGAGCTTGGTGTGGCGATTGCATCAACCAATGTCCCATTTTCGCCGAGTTTGCAAAGGCAACCGCAACCATCCAACTCCGCTTTCTCGACCGGGATGATCATGCCGATGTCCAGAAGGAATTGCAGATTAATGGCGGCAACCGAGTCCCCACCGTAGTGTTTATCAGCGAGGACGGCTATGAAGTGTCGCGATTTGGGGAACGGACTTTGAGTAAGTATCGCCAGCTCATGCGGGAACAAGGCGGTGCGAGCTGTCCGACTGGAACTGTAACGCCGGGGGATTCTTTGTTGGGTCAGGTGACTCAGGATTGGCTGAATGAATTCGAACGCGTGCAATGGTTGCTGCGGTTTTCGCCGCGCTTACGCCAAAAACATGGGGATTAGAGCGGAACTCACCCTGGGGTGGTGAAAAAGGCGGCAGGTGCAATTACTGCTGAGAAAATCTAACCCGACGTGTCAGCAAAGGGCGTGTTTGGCTTACGCGTCGGGTTTGTAGAATTTCACCACTGAAAAACTTAGTACTCCTCGTAGCAAGGCCGGTCTTTATTGCAGCAGTGCTCCAACGAGGCTTCGCCATTATCCGGGCCCATATTGTTGGCGGTCTTCAGGCATTCGAAGTCCGCCATGTCGGCCTGAAAGTCAGGGTCTTCTTCGAAATCTTCACCAAAGACCATCATGGACTTGCAGGTCAGATGAATGCAACGAGGTCGATAGGGGGTTGCAGAATCTTCCATGGTATTTCTCCGTTAAGGTGGGCCGGAGAGAACTCCGGCCTCCGTTTTTGTGCAATTAAGATTCCCAGTAACGTTGTTGGCCCGCTGCGGTAATGATCGCGCGCTTCACCGCAACCGGGATCAATCGAGTCTTGTAAGCATTTTGACTGAGTGGCCGAGCACCTTGCGTTGCTTGTTGGCCAACCAAAGCTGCTTTTTCCTCATTGATCGGATTGTTGTTGTTTAGCGTCTGCGTTGCTTGCTCTGCCAGGTGAGGAGTAGGAGCAACATGACCTAACACAACCTTGCCATTGCTTGCCCGGTTGTTGTTGAACTCAAACGCAACAGCGGCTTGCACCAGTGGCCAATCCCACGATTGCTTGGAGCGAATTTCATAGCTCGCGTTTCTCAGTCCGCGAACAGGAATCGTCACCGAGACGAGCACGTCATTGGGAGCCAGCACATGTTCCCGCTGGTTGGCATTTTCCGGTGCCCTGAAAAAACGGCTCAGCTCAATATTGCGTTGGCCATTGGCTCCTTGAACCTGAGCGGTGGCGCCCAAGGCAACGAGCACAGGGGCCAATGTGGAAGGATTGACGATGGGACAGCGTACCCCTTGGGTGAAAACCGCGTGGTAGCGATTCTCTCCTTCGGCTGCCGCACAATTTTCGCCGCCGCGTAACAAACAGCTTACATGCTCGTCCCGGAAATACCAGCAGCGGTTACGTTGGCAAAGATTACCGCCCAGCGTTCCCATGTTACGGATTTGCGGGCCGCCCACCATGCCGGCTGCCGCGGTCAATCCTGGGAAATGCTGCCGCAATAAAGCGTTGGAGGCAATATCGGCTAAATTGGTCCCGGCTCGGATTACCACTTGCCGGGGATTGTTATCCCGGTCGGCGGAGATCCCGGAGAAGTTATTGATGCCGCCCAAGCTGATCACTCGTGTCGGCTGAGCCACATATTCTTTCTGCAGATCATGCAGGTCCGTGCCGCCGGCCAAGAGTTCGGTATTGCCCCAGCGGTTTTCCAACAGGCCAACCGCTTGTTCCACCGAGGTTGGCCGGAAGTAGGTAAAATTCTTCATTAGTTGTTCCCCCTGTTTCTGGCCAAGGCTTCAATGACTCGGTCCGGAGTAAATGGCGCTTCCGGAACCCGTACACCAAGGGCGTTGTAAACAGCATTGCCGATAGCCGCACAGGTGGAAATGGTCGGCGGTTCGCCAATCCCAATCACTCCACGTGCCGGCATGTCGTGCATGTGAACAATGATATCCGGAATGTCTTGGATACCGGCCAGGCGATAGAACTCCATGTCGGGGTTCACTTGCCGTCCGGTGTTTTTGTCCATGATGCGTTCTTCAAACAGAGCGTAGTTGACGCCCATGATGACGCCGCCGGCAACTTGCGATTCGCAACCCAGCTTATTGATGATCATGCCGCAGTCCTGGACCGCGACGATCCGGGTGCATTTCACAAAGCCGGTTTCGGTGTCGACTTCAACCTCGGCAATCTGCACGCCGCCGACCCCTTGATTCGAAAGGCTTTGGTCCCAGTTGCCTCTGCCAACCGCGGTATTCTCACCCAACCGAGCACAGGCTTCCCGCCACGGCCAACGCTGGTTTCCGGAAACCACATTGCCACCGTCGACGGACAACGTGTTGGCCTGAACCCCCAGCCGTTGGGCAATGGCTTGGAAGAGATTATCGCGGGCTTCAATTGCTGCCAGATAGGCTCCGGGTGCGGTACTGGGGCAGGTGGTACTCCCACCAGATCCGGTAGACCGGCCATGTTGACTTTCACCGATATCCACAGTGATCTGTGTGGTTTGCAAGCCAAGCACCTCGGCAACCACAATTGCTTCCACGGTTCGCTCACCAGTACCCAAGTCCTGAGTCGAAGCTTTTACCTGGACCGAACCGTCCCGGCTGATAATTACGGTATGATCATTTGGTCCTCGGCCCCGGCCACCCCAGGTGTGAAGGGCCATGCCGATACCGTGTTTGATCACGCCATTGCCGCCTTGTCCCGGCCGGTGCCACTTGTTGTTCCAGTCGGACAAGCGGCGAGCGATGCCGATCTCCTCGGTGTAGATCGTATGCCGCAGAGCATTAAAGGACTGGGGAGCATTGCGAACGGCATCTGCATCATTTTCCGGAATGTTTCGCAACCGCATTTCCAACGGGTTAACATTCAATCGGTTGGCCAGTTCATCCAACGCCCATTCGGTAAGCACACAGTTTTGCGGATGACCCGGAGCCCGCATGGCTCGAGCCCGTCCGGCATTCAAGCGGACCACTTGATGGGTTCGTTTGACGAAGGGAATGGACGTGTAGACATAGGGGAGCAATCCCAGGTTCACCGTGGAACTGGAGCCGGTTCCCGGAGTTCCATAACAGTCCACTTCATAGGCTCGAATGTCACCCTGTTGGGTAGCAGCCATGCGGACCGTCCCGTAAGCCGAAGGTCGATTGCCGGCCACGGTAACTTCTTCCGCTCGGTCCAGCATCAATTTCACCGGTGCCTCGGCAATCCGAGCCAATTCCGCCGCGGCGATGCCTTCCACACCCGGATTGAATTTACTGCCGTACCCACCACCCATGTGATGGGTAATGCACCTGACTTGGCCTGCGGGAAGTCTGAAGTGCCGTGCCAGTGCATTAGCAACGCCGTAGACCGCTTGGGTGGATGCCCAGACCGTCAAGAAGTCCTGGTTGTTCTGTTGAGACCACTCGGCCACCAATCCATGCGATTCCAAACATTGATGACAGATCACCGGAAGGCCATAGGTTCCTTCCACTCGTGCCGCAGTTCCCTGGTAAGCTTGTTGGTCAAAGTTTTCCGTGGTAAAACTGCCGCCGGTGCGAAGATTAACGGGATTAAATCCACCCATTGTTCGCGCTTCCGCTCCAGCCCGGCGAGCATCCTCTTCCTTGACAAACTTAGGGTGGACCTGATACTCCACCTGAATTGCTCGCAAGCAATCTTCGGCATGTTCTTCGGTATCGGCGGCCACTGCCACCACTTCTGCCCCGGCGAAGAACAGCTCCGTGTCGGCATTAGCGATAATATGAACCGCCCTGAAGCCGGGGAGTTGTTGGGCCGCCTGCGTATTGATATTCCGGACCGTGGCATGAGCATGCGGGCAACGAAGGATACGGGCATGGCACAAACCCGGCCGGGTGATGTCGAAACTGTATTTGGCATGACCGGTGGACTTTTCCGGTCCATCCAAACGCTGCACTTCGGTACCGATAATTCGGCGATTATTTGGCCATGATGGCATGATTATCTCTCCCTCCGTTGGTTGCACAAATTGTAGATGGCATCACGCATCTGTTCATAAGTGCCGCAACGGCAGATGTTGCCGGCCAGACCTTCTTCGACTTGTTGCGGATTTGCCTGGGGATTTTGCTCCAACACGGCTTTCATGGAAACCACAAACCCGGGAGTACAAAAACCGCATTGCTGAGCGTCAAATTGGTGGAAGGCCGCCGGAATGCGATCCAGATTGTCATTTTCCACCAAGGATTCTGCCGTGCGAATCTG
>CAZPPD010000370.1:0-6145 GCA_964588185.1 uncultured Alcaligenaceae bacterium
CGCCACAAGTGTATGAGGGGAAGGCAGTTAAGAGATCCGACTGTTGAAGATGGGTAAAACGGCACTCAAACTGGTGTGGCAAAAGACAAATTCATTTAGTCGAAACGGCCCGAATGCTGCTATGTGACCTATCCCTTTCGCCACACCCTGAAGCGGCTTAGGCGATATCAGGGAGAGTAGACAGGAAAAGGGAATATCTTCTCCAGCAAACCACACAGCCAAAAAATACGGCGAGGACGCCAAAGGAAAGGGCGGAAGTAGGCTCGGGGACATTCATTTGCTCCGCAGGGACTTCCCATTGCCCGATAACTACGCCAAAATTTGGTTGGCCGGCGACTACATCACCTGTCGTCCCAGGATTTGGTAGTCCGGTAAAGCCGCTAAGATTGTGAACCGCAGTGCCATCCAATGCCGGTTCGGTATCAAAAAAGTGTGTTGGAAAAAATGGAGCAAATCCGTCGTAGATATTTACATCGTTGGGCGTATATCCACCGCCAAAGAAACCGATGAATATAGCCTCCAAATTCCCTTGCGTAGTGGCTCCGGCAGAATTAAAGACATCGATCGACCCGGAGTCGAGGAAAACATTCGTAGTGGTCGCATTGCCGCTAAAGAAATTTAAGAGAGTGATTCCTTGAATCGAAAAATCCACGTGGTCTACCTGTGAAGCGGCGGATGTACTATCAAAAACAACGGCCGTCGGATCTGCGACATCAACGCTGATGATAACGTCTCCTTGGGCGTAAGTGCCAACCAGAACGAAGAATAAAATGGCAAGGAGAAATCTTTCAGACTTCTTACAATGGTAGTTCCTAGGATTCTCATCAATGTTCCTTTTCAATACTTAGGTGTCAAATTAATCCTCTTGAGGGTAATCGGCGGCCTCCTGGTCTCGCCTTTTCCGCGGTACTTTATTTAAACCCGCGCCCAATACCCCGAGTGCAAGCAATGACCATATGGCTAAGCTGGTGGGTTCTGGGACGGAGGTTTCAAATGTTAGATTGTCGAGGGCTACTGCATCGTTAAGGATGATTTGTGGCTGGTAGATTTCCACGCGACGAATCCCGGGGCCATTAACACTAATCTCTTCAAAATTACCTCGGCCAAATCCCGATCCGAATGCTTGGTCCGTGTCAATTAGATTGCCACCAATAATACTGTCATAGGCATCAATCTGAATTCCATTGGCACCAAGGCCCAGCGCTACAATTGAGAGATTCGACAAAGGATCATCGAACAAAGCGATGATCCGGTCCTCGAATGGGTAAAGACCCTGCGTCCCGATTATTGCTATCGGTGGAGAGCCACCGTCCAGGGTTACATCGTTGTCAATAAACTTTGCGTTCTGAAAAGTGACTCCTAGAGAGGAATAAAACCCTCCCACATCTTGGTTGTGTGATCCATCATTGAAATCTATGAAAACTAAATCCGCAGATGCCGAATCAAATGCCAAAATGAAGGCGACAAACGACAAAAGAAAGGTGTTGAAAACACGCATGGCGTCAACCTCAAAGATATAAGTACTTCATCTTGGTGCTGGGCTGGGATCTTCTATTCGTGCTGCCAATCGCAATCCGATGGTGGGATATTGAGCATGAGGCAAATTAAAGTGCGGATAGACCGTCCTGCAAGTGACGGAATCTCCAAGGAAATAGCCACCCCGATTTACCGCGAGCGGCGGTTTTCCCGGTTTCGTTTGGTACCAATCCAAACACCATTCGGAAACATTTCCGTATAAATCATGAAGCCCCCACGGGTTGGACTTCAGGTTTCCGACCGGATGAGTCCGGTCGCTTGAATTTTCCTTGTACCATCCGTGTTCATTCAGCTTTTCCTCATTCGGGAAATACCAAGGCGTGGTGGTGCCCGCCCGGCAGGCATATTCCCATTGCTTCTGCGACGGCAAAAAAAATCGCAATCCTTGGATTCCGGATAGCTGGTTAAGTTTCTCGACAAACGATTTGTTGCCGAACCAACTTACACATTCAACTGGGAGGGAAGGGTTTCCTCGAAACTGAGAGGGATTCTTATTCATGATCGACAACCATTGCCGCTGGGTTACCTCGTATTTCCCCAGGTAAAACGGTTCGGCGATTTTCCACTGGTAGGGCGGCCCCTCTTTTTGAATCCTGGTCAAACCCCATTTTAGTTTTCTGGTAATCACTTCTTTGAGAAAGTAATCAATATCCTTTTTGGTAGATCCCAATTGCGCTTCCCCCGGCGGGATCAGCACCATAGTCAGCTTCACTCCCCCAGGGAGGTCAACAACTTTTTCGATTGGTACTCCCAAATGATCATCCCAGGCATTTTGAAATATCATTGCGGAGTCCCCGTCAAAAGGCGCCTTCGCCAATGGGACATCGGCTTTTTGCCGGCCAGCGATTTTCGGTTGATTGATTCCCTGAGGAAATCTTTTCCTCCCGATTATTCTTTCACCCTTCCGGGCGAGCATCTCTTCTTTCAGTACCTCAATATGAATGGTTACTTTTTCTCCGGATTTCAGGATCAGTTGGCTGGTTTCAAATTTGAACTTCCCTCGTTGCACCAGCAACGTGTGTTTTCCCGGCGAAAGCCGGATGTCCTTTCCCTGACTAAGATTCTTGAGAAATAGGTCCGTCCCTTTGACCTTTACTGTAATCTTCGGATCATTGATCATCACCCGGATCACACAATCTTGAGTCTGAAAGTAAAGAATAATCGCGGAAACAAGAAAGGCTGAGATGACCCCAACTGCTATCAATACGAGTACCCTTGTCCGCGAGAAAGTTCGCTTTGGTTGCAACTTTGCTGATTGAACTAAGGCCTCCTCAATCTCCTTGATTTTCCGGGCAACTTCTTGAGCAGAATCCGGGCGTTTCGATGCATCCTTGTTTAAAAGCCGCATGATCAAGTCAGAAAGTGGTTTCGAAATGGTCGGGTCGAGATCCCGGGGAGCTTTGGGCATCTCGGTAGCCAATGATAATACCATGCTGACCAAGTCATCGCCCTGAAACGGTCTTTCTCCCACACAGAGTTCATGAAGAACACAACCCAAGCTAAATAAATCGCAGCGATGATCTACTTCTTGGGCTCGGGCTTGTTCGGGAGCCATGTAGGCGGGAGTTCCAAGCACATCCCCCGTTTGGGTTATGTTTGCCTCATTGGTCCCTTGCCCAACGGCACGTGCTAACCCAAAGTCTAATATTTTGATGCGCCCGCCAGGTTCGACCCACAAGTTGGATGGTTTGATGTCGCGGTGGATCAGTCCTTCCTTGTGGGCCGCAGCCAAACCCATAGCCATTTCACGCCCCAATCGCAAAGTTTGTTGCAACGAAAGCTTCTTTCCCGCATTGATCCAATCCGCAAGGGTCTGACCTTTTAAAAGAGGCATTGCCAAGAAAGGAACACCGTTGTCCTCTCCTACCTGGTAAATATCAACAATATTATCGTGTTCGATTGAAGCGGTTGTCTGAGCTTCGCGCAAGAATCTTTGCCGGTAAACTTCATTCTTCGCCAGGCTGGGTTTCATCACTTTTAGGGCAACCAATCGTTTTAGGCCGGGATCTTCGGCTTGCAAAACGATTCCCATTCCGCCGGCCCCAAGCACTTTAAAAACTCGATAGTTAGCAACCCGGCCAATTTCATCCTGACCTTGGGCGGGAGACAAAAACGCAGCTAACTCCGCAGACAGCTTCTTATCTTTTTTGATCAGAGCGGATTGAGTATCCGATTCCAGCGTTGCCACCAAGAAATCTAAATCCGAATCGGCCCCCTTTTTCAGTTGCGAAATAAACGAGTCATTGGGAGACCGTTCAACCTGCTTTTGGCAGGCATCACAAGATTCAAGATGATTTTCGATGTCTAAACATTCTTGATCACTTAATCTCCCCAGTGCATAAGCATCAAGTTGGCTGGAAGACGGATGAAGGGACTGCTCTTTGTGCATAATAACCCCGGCTAGATACGCGAGTTGGATCAGGATGCCATAAGATTCAATTGGTAGCATGTTCTCGCGGATCCTTTGCCGGTTCAAAGGAAATCAAAGGAAATCTACAGACCCCTAGCTCGGTCTTGTGGCGGAATGACCTTTCAAGTGTTTGGCACTAAGCGCAACCTGACACTTTTATGCCACCCTTGCTCGTCTCTTCATTCGGTAATTGGCTAGTAAGATAGGGAAGGTAAGGAAAAATCCTTTCAGAAAAAATTTAATCCGGATCGATTATACCTTTTCCTAATTCCCTTAACCTTTTAAGAATGCGAGATTTAGAGATGAGAACCGCATTTACGGAAATTTGTAGAGCTTCTGCAACTTCTGCAGGTTTTCGGTCTTCCAATACGGTTTGTTGAAATGCTCTCCAGGTCTCCGGCCGGAATTCTTCCTTGACCATGATCAGTAATCTCTGGGCAACAAATTTGTCATGTTCCCGGTCAAAAAGATCACTTAAATTGCTTTGCGGATCTTCTAATTGGTGTAGCAATTGTTGAACATTGCTTTTCCCGGTCGCAAGCGGCAGTGTCTGCCGGGAGCGCCAAAATTCTTTGAGACGGTGAGTAAGAATTCGCCTCAGCCAGAGGCGAAATGCCCCCTTCCTTTGATTGTGCTCAAAGTTGGGTAAGTCTCTGACTACGGCGTGCAAAACCTCTTGAATCAAATCCTCTTTGTCTTCGTCCTGCAAGGAAAACCGATTCAACCACTGAGACAACCAAGGTTGATACAAGGAAAGTAATTCTTTCCAGGATTCCTCATCCGGTTGCTGCCGCAAACGTTCCAGAAGGCTGACGGGTGTTTCAGACATTTGTTTTTCTTGATATTGAGGTGCTTGGATCAACAAGAACTACCAGTCCGGATCCAAACGACCAAAATAGTAACAGAGATGTTTCTTGGCTTCAGCAACAGAAAAAGTTCTCATGTCAGGCGGAGGTTTGTCCGATTCGTCATGCACCAGGAAATTTCGAAATTCTCGAACCGCGTCAACATCTTCAAGTTGGTCCATCGAGATATAGTGGGGGCCGGCCAAAAACTGAAGGAGCTGAAACATCGGAGGAAGTTTCGATTTTTTCAAATGGTTAGCCCAATAATCCCTTAGTCCCGCCTCAAACTCGGCATATAAACGAACGAGGTAATCAATGAAGGCAACTGCATCTCGTGCATCCCAACCTTGGCCTGAACCGTAGTTGGGGTTAGCTTGAAGCTGAGCATTGAGCAGTTTGGCAGCAGACCTTGCGGCGAGATGCTCTTTTGCGACAGCCGCGATCCATTCGATACGCTGCTGCCGCTTAATCATACCAATTGCCCTAGCTGCTCAACGCATTGGAGGAATGCGTCTTTACCCCACTTAACTGGCTTTCTTTCTAAAGCACCATTGTGAATCTCCAAATGCACATGCCATTCTCGATTGTCATCTCGATATAGGGAAGTGGTATGATAAGAGGGCTGAATCGCGAAATCGAACGCTCCTAGTCCTTCCGGAATAAATCGTGCCACCGGGTCGAGAACATACAAATAGGGTTCCGCAAAAATCAGAAGTTGCGGAGCGCTAAAGGTGCCCAGAAGAGATTCGCTGAGCTTTTTATCCACCCGCCGCGTCCGCCATTCTGCTTCCTTAGACCAGTCTTCGGCTTGTTTTTCCACAGTCTCAATGGCCTGCAGCCATTCATCCAAGACCATTTTTCCAAGCACATCGATCAGATTGCGAAAGCGAAGCGATCCTTCCTTGAACTGGTCTACATCCGCCGTTTTGTTTGGCCTGACTTGGTTAGCGACCTTCTTAAAATCCTCAATCGCCAAGCGTAGCCGATTTTGTTGCTCTTTATCCCAAGTAGTAAAATCTTGGGGATCATAATGCTCGACAACTTTCGGAGTTAGCCAGAGGGCAGCCCGTTTCAGTAACTTTGCGACCGCATCGGTGTCCACAACCGCGGAATCAGCTTCCACATTGGGTTTCTGAAGGGTCTTCGCGGAACGGCGCACCTCCAAAACGAACTCTTCCCGGCGGGGACGTTGCATTGGTTTTCCTCCCACTGAAATTTTACTTCCTGGAAAAGACTTGGCCAACCTCGTCCAAGACCTTCCTATTTCCCTCTGCCTTATTCAAAACTTCCACACCACAATCCCCTTGTCCACCCCTCCTGAAACAAAGAAATGACCATCCGGAGAATAAGCCAC
>CAZPPD010000371.1:0-6143 GCA_964588185.1 uncultured Alcaligenaceae bacterium
ACGTTCCGGTCCATAAGATAACTGCCACTTATTACCTATAACCATGATTGAGAATGCAAGATGAGCACCACCGCCGCAACCCTTAGCGATTTTGCCCAAGGATTAAAAACCGAAACCGCATTCGATGTCTTGGCAGTGGCCAAGAAACTCAAGGCACAGGGCAAGGATGTCGTCGAGCTACAAATTGGCGATAGTCCTTTCAACACTACGGAAAGTGCACTCAAAGCGGGAAAAACTGCCATCGATAAAGGGGCGACGCATTATTGCCCTTCGATTGGCCTGCCCTCTTTTCGGGAGACGGTGGCTGCCAATTACAAAAAAGAATATGGGGTAGATGTTACTGCCGATAATATTGTGGTTGGTCCGGGTGCAAAAGTGTTCGAACAATTCTTTTGCGAGGCTTTCCTCAACCCAGGTGATTCGGTCTTGGTGTTCAGCCCGCATTTTCCGACTTACGAACCAAACATTCACCGGCGGCAGGCCAACATTGTTTACTCCGCGCTGAAACAAGAGAATGAGTTTCGCCCGGACATGAACGAGGTCGAGCACTTCATCAAGAACACCTCCAAAGCCAAAGCCATCTTTTTAAACTCGCCGCATAACCCCACCGGCGGAGTAGCAACACAAGAGGACCTCAAAAACCTTGCCGATCTCATTCGCGGACAGGACATTGCAGTTCTAAGCGATGAGCCTTATTGCCACATGGTTTGGCAGGGAACTCACCATCCCTTTACCGCCCAACCCGGCATTCTCGAACAAGCTGTAGCTGCCTACACCTTTAGCAAATCCTACAGTATGAGCGGCTGGCGGCTTGGCTATGCGGTTACCAGCCCTCGTTTGGCTCAATCGATCGGCAAAATGATAAACACCGCGCTGTCCTGCACCCCGCCATTGGTCCAGTTGGCCGGACAAGCCGCCATCTTGACCGATGCCGAAGAACGGGATGCGGTCATGAAGAAGTTCCAAAAGAAAGTGGAATTGCTTGTCGAAGCTCTGCGTAAAATCCCCGAGGTAAATGTCCTGATGCCGGCGGGAACTTTCTATGTCTTTCCGGAGGTATCCGCCATTTGCCAACGATTGGGAATCACTTCACACGGTTTGGCCATGTTCATGTTGGAAGGTGCGGATGACAAAC
Source organism: uncultured Alcaligenaceae bacterium (assembly GCA_964588185.1). GTDB lineage: Bacteria > Planctomycetota > Planctomycetia > Gemmatales > Gemmataceae > CAZPPD01. The sequence goes on from CAZPPD010000371.1 coordinate 1,136, forward strand.
AAGGAGTCGCCTGCCTTGGCGGTGAATGCTTCGGCCCAGCCGGGAATGGATTCATTCGCTTCAGTTGCGCCGAACCCGACGACCGGCTGCAATTCGCCATCGAATTCTTTGCGGATGCCATTCAGCGGACGGACCGAGTAACCCAATACTTGGATGCAAACCCCCATTATCGGCTCAACTAATTGATGAGGTTTAGGTGAGGTCAAACCCTCTTATGCCTCATACTCGAACAAAGAGTAAAAAGTCTTGGTTACAAGAAAACTCGTAAATAGATTTGGATCGTTTGAATTGGCTTTCGATATACTGCTCCAAATCAGACCATAAAATTGGGTTGGGCATTGGGATACTATTCAGAATAAATTCCCCAATCAAGCATGCTGTCTGCAAATCGGGCGTTTTTATGGTTGCTTCAACCGTTTCTAATTTCGCCGCGAAACCTCGATCTTGCAATTCTCGACCTACCGGAGCTAACTCAGCTAGATCAAAAGTTGCACCAAGAAAATAGTGAACCATTCGCATACATTCAGTCTTTGGGTTTTGCAGTCCAAGAACTGTCGGGAATGTCAAAATTGATCTGCTTGTATCGATCCCCCTGCAGTTACTCTAGCGGCGTCTGCACACCCTGTACTTGAGACGTGCCCATTACGTCGGCGATGTGAGGAGCCCAATATAATGCTCCGGCGTCGCTGCCTGGCGGCGAAAGAGATAAGTCGTATTCCCTGTTACTATCGAAAGAACACGAATTGTTGTTGTATCATACTCAGGATCGCAAAGGGGCCTGATACAAAATTGGCGTATTTTGAAGGCCTCCGCGATGGCGAGGATTGCAGGATTGATGGCCCATAAACCACCATCACAGTAGCAATTACCGTCCGGCATGACTTTATGTGGAAAATAAGTGGGTGCAGCCGTCGCCGCCAATAAAACATCAATCTTCAGTTCCCGGTCTTGAACCGCGGTCGGCAAGTGTGGAGTCCGAAAAACGTAGGTATGGCCTTTGGAAAGATTCACGGTTGGCACTATCAAACGACTATTGTGAAGGTCAGCAAGCCTACAGTCTCCAAATCCTTCCTCAAAAGCACTCCTGAGGGCGTGCGGGCAAAATCGAGCCCGAAAAAAATCGTCTAGCTTACCGCCCTTGGTTCGTTTGCTAAAAATATATCTTACTAGCGATAAATCGGTTTGACCCAACTACTCGGCTTGTATGCCTCTCGCGGATGGAAGATCTTTTCACCGTGATTGGAATAGAAATTAACTAACTGCTCTCCGGACATTCCGTGGGCAATGCCAGCCCCAAGAATTGCTTATGTTGATGTTCCGGCAATCAAATCAAAGTAATCCGTAATCGGTCGCCCAAGTTGTTTCTCGAAGTTTGCAAGGAGTGCACTGCCAAAAGCACCTCGGATTCCACCACCGTCAAAACTTAGAATCTGAAATTCCATGCTTAATCGTGATCCATTTTTTTGAGGCTTCGACCCCGAAAAATACTTTGGGTGAATATTGGACAAAATCGAAACTTCTCAAACAATAGGAATTCGGTTTTTCTAAAAATAGAGAATTGAGAAAAATGAGGGAGATTTGGTAAGGCGAATGGTACTCAGCGCGTTTTCGGGCTGGAGATGAAAAAGCTGCTGAAGAACTCTCTTTCCGTTGTGCCGTCAGATTGATCGGCCTTGCAAGGCAAATGCTCCAAATTAAAGAGTTGGAGCCACCAAGTTGGATTTAGTAGGGAAAAGAAATCTTCTAACCAGGATGATTTTTTGTCCCCTTTTTGCCGTTTTGGAACAATTAAATTTGGTCGTAAATGCTTATTAATGTACTGACCTAACTGAGAAAATTTGGCAACTTCGGCTTCTCCTTCCCCATAAGTCCGAGAAACTGATTGAGGAAAGAATCCGAATCTCCATCAATAAAGGAAAAGGTTTGGAAATCCATGGGCCGGAGACAAAGGAACTGAAAATATCAAGCAAATAAGGAGTTGAAAGTGACACGGTTTTACGGCACAACTTAGCTCCGCTCCGCTTGGTCCCAGTTTGTCTTAGCTATCATCTATTTCAGCGGGACTAACTGCTCCGGTGGCCTTTGGAACCGAAGTAAACTTGAATTTTTTCTTAGGCAGGAGAAGGGATGATTGATTTCCAGAGAATGAAGATGATTCGCAAGATGCCTATTCAACTGTTTGGTTGCTGCAAGGTGAAACCGAAAAATCAAAACCCTATCGATTGATTTATTGCCTGAGAGTGTGTTACAAATGTGTGATCCCACCGCGTTTGTTCCAGGGCGAACACCGAAAAACTAACTCCTGCCAGAAAAGCAACTGTCCATTTTCAAAAAGGGCTCGAAGCAATGATATCGAAAACAATGACTGGAATTTGTATGGCATTGATTGCCATGGCGATTATGGCACCGGGCATATGGTCAGCCCAGAAGAAATCAACTCCGAAAACCCAGCTTACAGAGGCTGGTCAGAAACTTGAGACGGGGTACGCCGATCTGCTCAAACAACTACGTACCGAACTCATCGCCAAGATTCCGAAGAAGGATCAGGCAAACGCGGATACGGTGAATCGGTTCCTTGCCAGCGAGGCGTTGGACGCCAAGTTCGCCAAATTCGTCGTCTTGCTCGAAGCCACACCTCGCGGCCTCGCAGAGTTCGCTCAGAAGGGAAAAGAGCAAGCGGAATTGGTCGAGAAGATGCTGGCAGACCCAAACTTGATGAAGCAGATGCTGGTGGCAGACGGCGCCAAGGCCAAACGTGAAGGACGCAGCTTCGGCCCGGCACAATACGGCCAGGCAATGAAGATCTATTCTGACCTTCAAAAAATAAGCAAGAAAGCCGCTACCAGTATACTTCAGCGGTTAGCGCTCGCCATCAGTTTGGAACACGCCGTTCCAATCCAGCAAGCAAACCCCACGGCCAAGACTGACGCCCCTGACACAATCGACCCGGTTAATCGATACCTTCACTACGAGAAGGCATTCCTTGACGGCGAACTGGATCCTGAATTCGAGCGCCTGAGCACCTGGGCTCTCCGCATGGTCGTCAACGGGGACGAACCGGACGAGACTCTCACCTGGGGGCGAGAAATGCTTCGGAACTTCCGTCCCGACCACATATTAAACGCGGACGCGGGGTGGCGCTACGTGAGGATTGTAAGTTCCGACGTCAAATATGGGTCAGGCAATGTCAAGTACGATAGGCCCGAATTGCAGAGATATCAGAACATCCTGATGAATGGCGGGGTGTGTGGACGACGTGCGTTCATCGGGCGTTTCATTCTGCGGTCCTTTGGAATCCCGACTGTTGCTCGTCCCAGTCGCGGTCACGGAGCCCTGGCGCACTGGACTCCCAAGGGCTGGGTTGTCAATTTGGGCGGTGCCTGGGGATGCGGCTGGACGAACACTCAATATAAACAGGACGTCGATTTCCTCGCAACTACGCAGGCGCGAAAAAACAGGAAGGCATACCTGAAGGTCAAGCGGGCTCAGTGGGCCGGCGACGTAATGGGTGAAAAACGGACCTACGGGGAGAACGACGGCACCCCCGCATATTGGAACGGCGTGGCACTCCGCACGCAGCGCGCTATCATCAAGGAGTCAAAGGCCGTAACGCTCAAAGCACTTGGAGAGGACCTAGGCGAGGCCAATGAACCCACGGTGGCTGAGAAAATCCTCGCTTCACCGGTCACGCCGGAGGACAGGCAGATCATCTACGGAAAAAACGGCATCATATCGATACCCGCCGCCGCTTTCAGCAAGCCATCTGGCAACACTCGTGACGTTATTGCCATGAAAAGCTTCGGCGGCGGTTTGCAGATCTTCCTCCCCCGTTTCTTCCCCCAGGGACAAACGATATTGCGCGGCGGTACCTGGAAGGGCGATGCTAATGCATGCACATCCGGGAAGCGTCTCCTTAGCGGTGGTTATGGCAGATATTCGAACTGGGGTCTCCGGGCAGCAGTGTCGCCTACCAGCAACAAGACTCCGAGTGAACTTACGCTCGACTTGGGCGACGGGGTGACCATGGAGTTCGTCTACATCAAGCCCGGAACGTTCGTGATGGGAGGCGAAAGCAAAACCGATGGCAGGTTCCATTGCGTCGAGGTGCCGAAGCACAAAGTCACACTCACCAAGGGTTTTTATCTGGGCAAGTACGAGGTGACACAAGCGCAGTACCAGGCCATCATGGGCTCCAACCCCAGTCGATCGACCAAAGCTCCTGACTGCCCGGTCGACAATGTCAGTGAGGCTGACGCGTTGAAATTCAGTTTGAAGCTCAGCGAACTGACCGGACTAGATGCGCGACTTCCCACCGAGGCCGAGTGGGAGTATGCCTCCCGAGCGGGCAAAGACACGAAATGGTTCTTTGGAAACGATCCCTCGAAGATCGGGGAGTATGCCTGGTTCAAGGGCAACGCGGGCGGTAGGTCACATCCTGTCGGTAAGAAGAAGCCCAATCCGTGGGGTCTATACGACATTTACGGCAACGTCTGCGAGCGGATTTCGGACAAGTATTCCCGGAGCTACTACTCGATAAGTCCAAAGGTGGACCCAACCGGACCGAGCCAAGGCACAAATTCACGCTTCGAGTACAAGGTCACCGTCCCGCGATCAGGCAAGTACTCATTGAGCGCGCGGGTGGTCACGGCAAATTACAACCAGAGACTAAACGTCTCCGTGGGTGACGCAGATTCCGAGATCGTTATGAAGATGCCCTTCACCCTCGGGAAATGGCAGGAGTCCAATTCGGTCACCCTCAACCTCAAGGAAGGCGAGAACATTCTGCGATTCTGGCGAAACGAGCCTCCGCAGTACGGGTTGGCTATCAAAAACTTCACGCTCACGCCAGTGAAGTAGAATTGAGAATACTGTAAAGAGAGCGCCTAAAGTATTTCCAGGCCGCTCTTTTTCACTTGGGGATTATAGTTGGGGCCATTAATGAACCACAGCGGTTGATTATTCCGCCTGTTTTGCCATCTCAACAGCAATTGCTTTCAGGCTTTTTGGC
>CAZPPD010000372.1:0-6134 GCA_964588185.1 uncultured Alcaligenaceae bacterium
TAAAGGGAGAGTCTTCGTCCGTGTTGAAGAAATCATCCTGAGCGGTTGCTTCCACGACGGTAATTGTGAATAGGTTCAATTCCACCGTATCGATCGCAAAGTTATCTGCGACGATGAAGCCATTGGCATCCCAGGTAAAGCCAACTCTATCCCCAGGTTGAATCATGTCAATAAAGGTTTGGCTGGCAGTAACAGTGGTAGGTGCTCCGCTGCCAACCGAAACGGGGCCAAAGTCATCTCCAACAAAAGTGCCGTCATCTCGAAGCAAGTAGAACCCGGCATTGAAATTCGCAGGATCTCCACCGCCAAATCCGGGGAAGGCACCTAAATCAAAGGATAAGCCATTAATGTCCCGGTTATCGGCGAGGTCGATTTCCAGGTTGGCAAAATCTCCGATCGTGCTTAATGCACCACTTGCCCCGTCGGAATCAATAGTGGAATACCCTGGCCCGGCGGCAAACACATTGTCGTTATCGTTGACAAAACCCGCGAACCAGATAGTTGAGAAAATGCCGGGAACTTCTCCCGTACCGTCCGGTATGGGAGTCACGGTGTTGACATCGCCATCGGCGTCGTCGATATCGATGGTGAATTCGGAAACCTTCTCGACATCGATCAAGAAGTTGTCGGCGGCAATAAATCCGTTGGCATCCCAAGTCATCCCGACCCGGTCTCCCGGCTGAATTAGGTCGATAAAGGCTTGACTTGCAACCAAAGTCGTAGGTTCCGTTGAACCAACGGAGACCGGTCCAAAGTCATCACCAACAAAGGTGCCGTCATCCCTGAGGAGGAAGAAACCAGCATCGAAGTTTGCTGGGTCTCCGCCGGCAAAACCCGGGAAAGCACCTAAGTCAAAAGACAAACCGGTGATGATTTTGTCCGGCTCAAGATCTAATTCCAAGTTTGCAAAATCACCAAGAGTTCCCGCGGCACCTGTGGCTCCATCCCCGTCCAGGGTGGAATAACCTGGTCCGAAGGCAAACACATTGTCATTATCATTGACAAACCCGGTGTACCAAAGGGTTGAAAAATAGCCCGGTACTTCGCCGGTACCGTCAAATATCTGCGTGCCCGTATTAATGTTCCCATCCGCATCATCGATATCGATGGAATAGGTTGAGCTTTGGAAACTACCCTGCTGGTCGTCCGGTTCAACTAAGACTGTAAATTCACCAGCAGAGGAATAACTATGACTTGCCTCGGGTGAAAATGTATCGGGGATGTTTGGTGACGAACCTATGGTGTCTGCAAAGAAATCGACCCCTTCTGTGAGCGTTTCGGTAAAGTTAGGTGTCGTACCGTCAAAGTCCCAGTCGATCCTTACGAGGTGGTTATCACTGAGGTCCAGATCTGAGAAGGAAATTATGTCCTGGACTGTGAAGTTGGTGTTGATCGGAACAATATGATCCTGGGATAGGTCAGAGACGTCCACTGGGTCATTCCGGCCGTCCACAGTAATCGTCAAGGTGCTATTCGCAGTTCCGAGGTCATCGTCTTCAATCGAGTAGTTGATGGTTACGGTCGCGGATTCACCTTGGGCAAGTTCTTGGAAATCGGCACCTGGATCAAACACAATTTGGTTGCCGACAATATGGACCAGGCCTGCAGGGGCAGGTGAACTTGTCAGTCCAGTGGTACCGGCAATCGTAGCGCTTGTTATCGTCAATGGGTCATTGGTGGTACCGGCGGGATCTGTGTCGTTTGATGTGACATCATTGGTTACAGGGTTGTCTTCAGTAGTGGTGTCAAAGTCCGGATTGGCCGTGGGATTAAGGTTGAAGATGGTGGTAGTCGCCATTGCCAACTGGTTGGAGGAAATGCTCGCATCCGGGCCGGAATTGAAGTTTTGGTTTATCTGTTCATCGGACAATCGATCCGAATAGATGCGGAACTCATCAATCTGGCCATCTAGATCCTGGTCGCCAAAACCAACTGCTGAACCAAGGTAAAATTGATTGATCCCTACGTCGCTAAGTTGCTGTCCGCCCATTGAAGCGGTGAAAGTGGATAGCGAACCACCCACCGGACCAAAGGTAATGATCATTTCGTCTGCAATCGTATCCCAGATTGCAGCTAGATAGTATTCCGTATCCGCCGCTAAAGTTCCGGCTCCAAAAGCTGTGACATTAGTTTCCCCGTGAGTGGAATCGTTGATGGAGGCACTGGATACGTTCCCGTCAACTCCTCGTCGCGGCGTGATGTCCATGTACAAGCCGGTATTGGTGCCGGTCATCATGACCTTGGACCAGTTTGTCAAGGCGTCAAGGTTAAACCACGTTTCCATGGTGATGGCTGAGGCACCATTAATGGTTCCGGCTAATTCAGTTAACGCAGAACCGGAAGCCGAGGCATTGTTGACACGAACTCCTCCCCCCGGAAGATCTAAAGTACCGCCGGTGACTACGGTTCCACCATTCAAGTTCAGGTCTGCCGTGCCAACGGAATCGGAAGCGTCCGTGGTAAAGCTATAACGGTGGTCCGGTTGGGTGAGATCCACCAAACCAGTTTCAAACAGGCTGTTTAGATCCGAGTAGTCAACATTAGGTCCTGCCGCAAAGGAGGCATCTATTTCGCCCGGCGTTAATGCTCCGTCATGAATGCGGAATTCATCAATCTGGCCGTTGAGATCCTGGTCACCAAATCCAACTGCTGACCCAAGGTAAAATTGGTTGATCCCGACATTGCCAAGTAACTGACCGCCCATTGAAGCTGTATCGGTGATTAAACTTCCGCCAACCGGACCGTAGGTAAGGGTCATTTGGTTCGTATTGGTATCCCAAATTGCAGCGACATAATATTCCGTATCAACTGTCAGTGGACTCTCGCCTAGGGCCCGGACATTGTTCTCGCCATGAGTGGAATCATTAATGGAAGCGCTGGCAACGTTGCCGTCATTGCCTCGCCGCGGGGTGATGTCCATATATAAACCAGTATTGGTGCCGGTCATCATGACTTTGGACCAGTTCTGCAGCGCGTCGAGGTTAAACCATCCCTCCATTGTAATTGCTGAGGCATTATTAATAGTGTTTGCCAACTCGGTAACCGAAGAACCGATAGCGGAGGCGTTATTAACGCGAACCCCGCCGCCGGGAAGGTCAAGCACACCGTCTGTAACCGATGTTCCACCCATTAGCGTTAGGTCGGCGTTACCTATTGAGTCCGAGGCATCCGAGGTAAAGCTGTAGCGATGGTTCGGGGCACTGGAAAGATTGTTGAATAGAGAAACAGCGTCGAAATCAACCACTGCTAATTCGATATCGTAGTCATCTTGCGAAGTACCGCTGGGATTGTCGTCCGCATAGGCGTGCAGGACATTAAATGGACCGGGTGAGTTAATGGTTACAAACTCAAAGCCACTGCCGTCGGCCCAATCAATCCGCAAGGTGTAGGTTTCGCCAGCATCCGGGTCAATAATTTCGCCGCTAAGCGTGACTTGGTTGGCTTCGTTGGCGTTGGTGACCTGGACATTGTTCAGTTGTGGCAGGTCAGTAACCCCAGTGATGGTAATCGTGATGCGTCCCATTGCGGTTAAACCGCCGGAATCTTGGACGGTGTAGTCGAAGACCAAATCTTCGCTTTGGCCGGTTTTCAAATCTTTGTAGAGGCTGGGATCGAAACTCAAGAGCGGATCTGCGAAGGTAAAGTTGCCGCCAATATCCCTATCGCTCAGACCAACATTTTGCACAACGCTGGTTATGTTTGGCGCTCCGTCCTCAATATCGGAGATTAGTGTTGATATATCTACAGAAAAAGTCCCGGAATTCTCCGTGGTTGTGTCGGTTAAGTCATTGGCAACCGGTTGATCATTCACGCCCTGAACTTGAACACTGACCGTAGCAGTTAACATCGAGGAGCTGAAATCCACATCTGGTCCCTCGGAGAAACTCTTGATCACTTCGGCCGGAGACAGGGCGAAATCGTAAATGCGGAATTCGTCCACTTGCCCGTCCAAGTCCGGGTCACCAAAGCCGACTGCGGAGCCGATGTAGAACTGATCGATTCCCACATCACTTAGTTGCTGTCCGCCCATGGGAGCGATAAAGGTATTTAAGGTTCCCCCGTCTTCACCAATAGTAATTGCCATGATGTCGCGGTCGGTATCCCAGAGTGCAGCCACGTAATATTCTACGTCGGTGGCTAAGACCTCACTTCCAATTACATTGTTCTCCCCATGAGTAGAATCATTGATAGAAGCACTGGACACGTTACCATTAGCCCCGCGGCGGGGGGTGATGTCCATGTATAAGCCGGTGTTCGTTCCGGTCATCATCAACTTGGCCCAGTTGGGCAAAGTATCGAGATTAAACCACCCTTCCATGGTAACCGCCGAAGCACTGTTGATTGTGTTGGCTATTTCCGTGAGAGCTGCCCCGTTGGCGGAAGCGTTATTGACCCGAGGCGGACCTCCGGGGAGATCAAGAACTCCGCCGGAAATGTTCGCTGCATTATTGATGGTGAGGTCCGCAGTCCCGATAGCATCATCTGCCGTCGGGTTGCCGGCTGTATCGTTAAATTGCCATTGATGAGCGGGAGTTGCCTGGGCTATGAAGGGAGTGTAGTCCACATTGGTCCCACGAGCAAAACTGTCGTTGATTTGAGCAGGAGTGAGAGCCGTGTCATAAATCCGGAATTCGTCGACTTGGCCGTCCAAATCTGGGTCGCCGAATCCAACAGCGGAACCAATGTAGAATTGATTTATGCCAACATCGCTTAGCTGCTGTCCCCCCATCGGAGCGACAAAAGTGCTTAGACTGCCGCCTTCAGGACCTATGGTAAAGGTCATTTGATCCGTATTCGTATCCCAGATGGCAGCAACATAATATTCCTGGTTGGTAGCTAATTGCCCGAATCCACCAGCAATGACATTATTTTCGCCATGAGTGGAGTCATTAATGGAAGAACTTGGAACGTTGCCATTAGCCCCGCGGCGGGGGGTGATGTCCATGTATAAGCCGGTGTTCGTTCCGGTCATCATCAACTTGGCCCAATTCGGCAAGGAGTCCAGGTTGAACCAACCTTCCATGGTTATGGCAGAAGCGGAGTTAATTGTGTTGGCCAATATAACTAGGGATGCGCCGTTAGCGGAGGCATTGTTGGTCCGCGGTGACCCACCAGGCAGGTCGAGAACTCCGCCGGAGAAGTTTGCACTGCCATTAAGGGTCAAGTTTGCCAAACCGATCGAGTCCACAGCGATATTCCCGGAGGATTCGTTGAATTGCCATTGGTGGACGGGGATTGGTGGAGGATTGGGTGTATCGGTAATGGTGTAGGTGAAGGTATCGGTCACGAGGTCCGAGTCACCAAGCATTTGCAGCGTTGGAGATACTGTGGGGTCATAGGAGAAGCTGCCGTCCGGATTGATGGTGACCGCTGCTCCGTTCGCACTGGTGGAATCAAACGATACGAAGTGCAAGGGATCATTGTCCGGATCGGTGTCGTTGGCAAGCACATCCTCCGGTCCATCCGGGACCATAATTTGAATGTTTTCGGTTGTGGAGTAAGTAGCATTTGGAAAACCACCATCTGGATCATCATTTGCTTTCGGTGGCCGGTTGATGAGCAACAAAGCTACATCGTTACCGATTCCTTCGGTGCCGGTAGCGTCATCATAGTTATAGCTCACCTGAAACAGGTCGGAACCAATGATGATGGTGTCGTCGTCGTTTGGTGCATTAATAAAGGTCCCGGCAACTGGATTTGGGCCATCGTTGCGGATAATGATAAAGACGTCTCCAGTCCCGGGGTCGAAACCGGAGTTATCGGTGTTAACCAAAATCTCCAGAGTAGCCCCACCTCCAAGGTCCGAATCAAGATTCACGTCGTTATCCACAATGTACTGATCATGGTTGCCTGGAATTGTACCATTGATCTCGACAGAGAAGGTCGATCCGGTCGCTTGGGACAAAGAAGCCGTGTTCATTATCCCGGGACTTGTACCTGGAGCGACTGTTGACCCGGGTTCGGCAAACACATTCCCCGAAGCCGTTCCGGTTCCGCCAAGAACTGCTCCGTTCTGTACAGTGATGTCGGCGGAGCCGGTCCCTGAGCCGGTAGTGTTGTTGATCAGAAGAGTACCGTCTTGTACGGTTGTGCCGTCGGCATAGGTATTGGCTCCTGTTAGAGTCAAGGTGCCT
>CAZPPD010000373.1:0-6104 GCA_964588185.1 uncultured Alcaligenaceae bacterium
GCCGGTTGGGTGGAGGAGGAGAGGCTTGCCGTTCTTTCGCAACCAGAGCACTCGGCCGGTAGGTTGAAGATCAAGGTCATATTCGCGGATAACCCCAACCCGGGGATTGGCCGAGTAGACGTCCCCGTAAATGTAGATCTTATTCCGGTAAATAGATACCCCTTGTGCCGCACCTAATCCATTTCGGGTTAGGATTCGTGGGTTCTTCAAGGTCGTGTTGGTTTTCCAGGAGGAGTCCGGTGGGGCTTGGGCGGAAAGGGAAGGGGCGAATACCAAACACAGAAATAGTGGACTTAGGCGATAAAACATTCAGAAGTCCTTTTAATGCCCGTGGTTGTCGCAGATATTGGTTATGTGCTTTAGCATATCCCGAATGGAAACCATACCGATTGGTTTTCCCTCTTCGGAAACGACCGGCATGTGGCGATACCCCCCCACATCCATCTGGTGGAGAACAAAATTCAGCTGGTGGTTGAGAGTTACGGTGACCGGCTTGGTAGTCATGAAGTCCCCGACCTTAAGACCATCGTAATTGTCGAAACTCCCCGTGATCTTCTTCAGCAAATCCCGCTCACTGAAAATTCCCAATAAGTTACCTTGTTCATCCTCAACCAATACCGCCCCGATTGTCCGGTCCAGCATTAACTGAATCACTTCAGGAATAGTCGTTTCCGCCCGGATAATCACCGGTGGATTTGGTTTGAGATGAGCAACCGTATCTTCCATAAGGCTCCGCTGGATTTCATTGCTGGGGGTGGGTAAATCCAGTGAAGACAAAGATTGGTGGCAGTTCTCACAATATTCGTTTCCCGGAACATTATCGTGTGCGCAAGAAGGACATATCATAATACTTCCCCATCGACAAATGGCTGCCGAAATGGTGATACTAAAAAAGGGACAGGCAACTATGTGGAAGCCTGTCCCCGAGAGTGCATTATTATATGGAACCACCGAAACTGTGCCGAACCGGGTTAATCCTCACGGGGATTCGATAGCTATTATGAGAATGGTTCCCGTTTTTGGTATGGTTTAGATTTTATTCGACAACCCAGCAATCGTCACTGGCGAAGAGGTCATCCAATTTTCCTTTTCCTTGCGTATTGCAAGTTTGAATGACTAGGTCATTGATCTAGTTATCGTATGTAGGCCGTTCTATGCACCTGAAAATTCCAACGCTCTCGGGGAATCGAGGATAAACCATGCGGCTTAACAAGTAAGACAAGCTTGGTTCTTCGGCTGCTTCGTCATGATATAGCAGATCATCTACCGAAACACCACTGGTTCCCAAATCAACTACTTCCGGGTCAAGACCATTCAAGCGGATGCCTTTGTTTCGGTCTTTGCCGAAGATTAGCGGCTTGCGGTGTTCCAAATAAAGGGTATGGTCAGCCTTTACCGCTTTGTCCGTGGCGTACTCAAAGACCCCGTCATTAAAGATTTTGCAATTTTGGTAGATCTCAATGAAAGCAGTGCCCTTGTGAGCCGCTGCCCGTTTCAGGACTGCAGTCAGATGATGAATGTCGACATCAAGCGTTCGCGCTACAAATGTGGCCTCTGCTCCAATGGCAATCGACAAGGGACGAAGCGGATTATCGATGGAACCCATTGGGCTGGATTTTGTCCTGGTTCCCGACCGCGAAGTCGGAGAATATTGTCCCTTCGTCAAACCGTAGATTTCGTTGTTGAAGAGGACAATCTTCATATCGACATTGCGGCGGATTGCGTGGATCAAGTGATTGCCACCAATGGACAAGCCATCACCATCCCCGGTAATTACCCAAACTTGCAAGTCGGGACGGGCAACTTTTAAACCGGTAGCAATAGTAGGGGCTCGCCCATGGATGGTGTGGAAACCATAAGTGTTCATGTAATAGGGAAAGCGACTGGAGCAACCAATTCCGGAGATAAATACCATTTTTTCCCGAGGCAAACCGATAGTGGCGAGTGCCTTCTTCATTTGGGCCAAAATGGAATAGTCCCCACAACCGGGGCACCAACGCACTTCTTGGTCGGAGGCCAGATCTTTGGCGGTTAGGGTAGGTAAGGGCGTTGAAACTGTCATAACAACCTCTAATAAAACCGAAGCGGGTTTGTGTTCCTAGGAAAAGTAAACAGTTACACTTTGGACTCGGATAAAAGATCCGCAATCTTTTCTTCAATTTCGGATACCAGGAAGGGCCGGCCTTGAACTTTATTCAGCCCCACGGCATTTACATTAAACTTACCTCGCAAAAGCAGAAGTAATTGCCCATCATTTAATTCCGGAATAAGGATCTTCTTGTACCGACGAAGCACTTCCTCGGTATTTTTCGGCATAGGATTGAGATAACGCAGATGAGCGCCGGCCACCGGATAGCCTTTGCGCTGCGATTTCTCCACGGCCGAGACAATGGAACCGTAGGTCCCGCCCCAGCCGATTACCAAGAGTTCTCCGTCTTCAGGACCGTTCACTTCTAATTCCGGAATCGAATTGGCAACATTGGCGATCTTTTGAGCTCGGATATTGGTCATTTTCTGATGATTGGCCTGGTCAAAGCTGACGTTGCCGCTTACATCCTCTTATTCCAATCCCCCGATGCGATGTTCCAAACCAGGAGTTCCCGGAACCGCCCACTGTCGGACCAAACGATCGTCTCTTTTATATGGGAGGAACGTCGAATCCCCATTCTCGCCGTTACTCGGCGGATCCGGATGTTTAATATTTATCCGGGGCAATGTCTCAATTTTTGGAATCGCCCATGGCTCGGCACCATTGGCGATATAGCCATCGGATAATAAAAATACGGGAGTCATATATTCGACGGCAATCCGTACTGCTTCAAACACCATGTTGAAACAATCAGCCGGAGATCTTGGAGCCAAGATAGCAACCGGGCATTCTCCATTGCGTCCATAAAAAGCTTGCAACAAGTCCGATTGCTCAGTCTTGGTCGGCAATCCGGTGCTCGGACCACCTCTTTGGACATCTATAACCACCAGCGGCAATTCGGTCATCACCGCCAGCCCGATGGCTTCGGATTTCAAACAGATTCCCGGTCCACTCGTACCGGTAACACCCATAGAACCGCCGAATGACCCGCCAATCGCAGCTCCAACAGCCGCAATCTCATCTTCCGCTTGGATGGTAATCACTCCATACCGTTTCATACCGGCAAGATGATGCAGGATGTCACTGGCTGGAGTAATCGGATAGGTGGAGTACAAAAGCTGGATATCTGCCAGCTGAGTGGCGGTCACCAAGCCGATGGCAATGGCCTCATTGCCGGTAATTTTGCGATAGCGGCCGGGAGGAATCGTTGCCTTGGGTACTCGGTAATGAACCGGAAGCTGTTCGGTGGTTTCGCCGTAATTGTAGCCGGCATTTAGGCTGCGAATGTTGGCTTCATAGATAGCAGGATTCTTATTCTTGAATTTTTGCTCCAACCATTTTTGGGTCGGATCCATGGGACGTTCGTACAGCCAGTAGACTAATCCCAAAGCAAAAAAGTTCTTGCATCGGTCCGCTTCTCGAGTACTTAATTTGATTTCCGAAACCGCTTCCCGGTTCAATTTGGTGATGGGAATGGAAATCAGGCGATAATTCGACAGCGATCCATCTTCCAGCGGATTGGCTTTATAGCCGGCCTTGTGCAAATCGTTTTTGGTAAAGGCTTCACTATTGGCATTGATGATGCCGCCGGGCTGAAGATCGCGTAAGTTGGTTTTCAAAGCTGCGGGATTCATCGCCACTAAGGCGTTTAAGGAATCCCCCGGAGTGTGAATGTCCTGGCTGCTGAAGTGGATTTGGAATCCGGAGACACCGGCAAGCGTACCGGCAGGAGCGCGAATTTCGGCGGGAAAGTCAGGTAATGTGCTAATGTCGTTCCCAAGAATGGCAGAAGCGTTAGTAAACTGAGTTCCTGCCAACTGCATGCCGTCGCCGGAGTCACCGGCAAAGCGGATTGTTACTGAATCAAGCTCCTCAACTTCAGGGACAACTTCATCTGTATTTGGATGAGATCCAATCATAGGTCCGTTTCACCTTGGATGGTTGTTCGAATCCAGACATCCAGGTAGACGTAAGGTGGCTTTCAAAAATGTTGCATTTATGAGAAACAACCACGCCAACCTCCTTTCTGGATCGAAATGTTAAGCCCCTTCCCGATCTTTATTCACCTGCGAAGGATCGGGTGGAAGGTTATACACCGTTTCCGGAAAATGTTCAACAATGTAATGAACTATCTGTTTCGCGGACAAAACACCCAATGGGTGCCCCGATTCATCCACGACGGGTAAATGTCGATATCCACCCTCCTCCATGCGGATTATGGCAGTGGCAATCGAATCTTTAGGATCCACAATGCTGGGATTCGGAGTCATACATTCCGCCAACGACAATGTCAATGGCTTGCCTTGAGCCAGAATCCGGCGAAGCAGATCGCGTTCCGTAAATATCCCCACCAATTTCTTATTGTCGGAAATTAAAAGACAACCAACGTTTTCTTGCTGCAATAAAGAGATTGCTTCGGCCACTGTCTGATTCGGAGACAGTTGGAGCGGCGGGGTGGGGTGAAGCCTGGAAACGCTATCGATCTTGAGGTTTTTCGCAAGATTCATTGGTCAATACCGGGGAGAGATGGTGGGAAAGGAGAGGGGTATAATTGACTGCCTCTCTGCTTTGCTCCTCCACCGACGCTATTATTATTCATAGCATTTCCGTTATGAGAAGGCTCAAAAAAACCCGTGAATATCTTTATTTTTCAAAGCAAGGTTGTATTGGTATGTCTTCTCTTTCTTCTCTACTTTAATTTTCCGTAAAAAAAGCCGCACCGGCAAGTGGCATTCACAAGTTGTTTGAAAAATATATGTTTATAATCTCTGGTTCGACAGGTTTTTGCTGTTAATATTAATCCCTTCCATGCAATGAAAAACTTCCAAAGCTTATCCCTGCCGTTTCTCACCTATCTCTTTTATTGATGGAAGTTGTCTTGACCCCCGGCTTGGAAAAACAAACTGTCCGGCTTTTGATTTCCTTCCCATACCCACCATAGCAACCGTTTTCAAGCTATGCGATTAACCTGAATCACGGGAACAACTCAGGACCAAAATGATCCTCGAATTCGCAGGGTAACGACTTGAATGAAAAATCGGAACAACAACTAAAAAACCATCACCCTGGGCCCTTTCTTGTCTTTTCCCACTTCGGTCATAAAAATCCTCTATTCAAACAAACTCCTTTTGAGAAAAGGAATAAGGGATGCCCTTGGGATATTTATGTCTGGTTTTGCATGCTCATCTTCCCTTCGTCCGCCATCCCGAATGGGAGGATTTCCTGGAAGAAGACTGGCTCTACGAAGCCATCACCGAAACCTATATCCCACTGTTGCAAGTATTCGATGGCTTGGAACGCGATGGTGCCGA
Source organism: uncultured Alcaligenaceae bacterium (assembly GCA_964588185.1). GTDB lineage: Bacteria > Planctomycetota > Planctomycetia > Gemmatales > Gemmataceae > CAZPPD01. Next base: position 5,401 of record CAZPPD010000373.1, read on the forward strand.
TTGGCGGGTCACCATGTCTATCACGCCAACCCTGGCTGCCATGTTAAGCGACCCGCTGCTGCAATATCGCTACGTCCGCCACATCGACAACCTGATCGCCTTGTGTCACAAGGAAATCGAACGCACCCGCTGGCAACCCGAAGTCAATCGCTTGGCTCATATGTATCTGCATCGATTTGAGCAAGCCAGAGATGTTTTCGTCAACCAATACAGCAATAACCTGATTAACGGTTTCCGCCGTTTCTTTGACGCCGGCAAATTAGAGCTGATCACCTGCGGAGCAACCCACGGCTTTCTGCCCTTGATGGAAGTGAACAAAAAAGCCGTCCATGCCCAAGTAGAAATCGGCTGCCGCGAGTTCGCCCGCCACTTCGGCAAACGCCCGCAAGGAATCTGGCTGCCCGAATGCGGCTATGCTGAAGGCATCGATGAAGTCCTCCAGGATTCCGGTATCCGCTACTTCTTCACCGACACCCACGGCATCCTCTTCGCTGAACCCCGCCCTCGCTTCGGAGTCTACGCCCCCATCCTTTGTCCCAAAAGCCATGTAGCGGTCGTTGGCCGCGACACGGAGTCTTCCAAACAGGTCTGGAGTGCCATCGAGGGCTATCCCGGCGACTACAACTACCGCGAGTTCTATCGCGACGTCGGCTTTGACTTGGACTACGACTACCTGAAGCCGCACCTCCATGAGAACGGCATCC
>CAZPPD010000374.1:0-5687 GCA_964588185.1 uncultured Alcaligenaceae bacterium
GAAAATTCCAACCAGGAAGGGGAGCATTAGGATTAAACGCATCATGACAGAATAAGGCTTTCGATTTTTGGAACGAATGGAAATAGGGAAAAGTTTGTTATTTTCTTCGCGGTGCTAGTGAAATGATAAATTAGCCGAAATATAATTCCAGAAAAATCCTAAAGCTCTTAAGTGTTTGAAATTCAATACAACTTCGGAGAGTTTAGATTTCTGGAAATAAATCCAAGAAAACCTTAAGGGGAAATCCCCTAGTTTTTACCCTGTGGTCACTGTGATCTCTGGTTTAGGTTCGGCCTGAAGGCGTTTAGGACCCGGTTAGTCTGGCGTAGGTCTTGCGAGCGTAGGCTTCCCGCTGTCGCTCCAGTTCCAGTAATTTCTCCGCTTCCTCAAAGGTCCGCCTGGCATTGGCAGCCCGGCTTTCCAAATTTCTGGCTTCTTCCGATTTCTTATTCAGTTCGGATTCTATCTTCCGGGCTTTGTCATATTCTTTCCGCAGTTGGTCGGCTAGCTGTTGGTCTTTGGCGGCTTGTTTTTTTCTCTCTTCGTATCGCCTTTTCAAACCATTATCTTTTGGATCGCGTTGCAATTGTCTTTTTGCATCTTCGAGCCGCCTTCGGCTGTCGCGGGCAGAGCGTTCCGCCCGGTCGAATTTCTTGCGGAATTCTCCGGTCCGTCTTCGCGCATCCTCATATCTTTTTCGGGCAGCCTTGGCCTCTTTTTTCAACTGATCCCGCTTGGGTGGCAGTTCCTTGGCATCCTTCTTGGCGATGGCATAAGCCTTTTCGGCATCGGCAAGCAGTCTCTTGGACACCTCCCAGATTATCTTTGCCTGCTTACGCCGCCGGGCAGGGTTTGGTTGGATTTGGATTTCCGGATTGGCTTTCTCCAGGCGAGCCATTCCTTCTTCGCTCACTTGGGTCTGGAATACGAAGAGTTGCTTCAGCTTTGGCAGATCTTTCAAAACCTCCAGACCTTGATCACCAACCTTGGTTCCAAAGACATTCAGGTATTCCAACTGACCTAATCCGGTTAGATTTTTCAGGCCGTCATCCGTAATCCCGGTTTGCTCCAGATGAAGCCGTTTGAGAGAAGAAATCTTGCCGACATGGACCAGTCCCTGATTGGAAATCTTGGTGTTCTTCAGATTCAGGATTACTACATCCGGTAGTTGCTGCAGATATTGCAGGTGTTCATCGGAAAGCTTATCGCCACTAAACTTGAAGTCGACTTCCAACGCATCACTTTTCGCCGAAACCCTCCGGACAGCTCCACCGAGTTTTTCAATCCGTTCGACCGCCTGGCCAGGATTTGCGGCAGGTTTGTAGGGCTGAGTATCTTGGGCCTGGGCTTTTGGTAACCAAAAGGAACTGAAAATAATTCCTGCGGCTAGTAACCCCAACCCTCCTTTGCTGATGCTTCTTGCCATAATAAATCCTCCCAACAACTCACCCAGACTTCCTGTAATGTAGCCGAACAAAAATTAAGCCAGCAACTCCCGAATCAAGGTTGCACCCTCATCTACTAACGGCATTGGCCGCAAACCTGGGCCGGTAAACTCTTGGTTGATATCGATGCCCAAAACTGTGCACAGGGTAGCGATGAAATCCGGAGCACTAATGGGTCGTTCTGTTACAGTGCCGCCGGGATTTCGGCCGTCTTCATTGGTGCGTCCAACAGTGATCCCGGTGTTGATGCCGCCACCTGCCCAGACAGTGGTCCAGGCTCGGCAGAAGTGCCCGGTGCCTCGTCCGGGAGAACGGCCGAATTCACCCATCCAGACAATCAAGGTGTCATCCAACATACCGCGGTTTTTCAGGTCGCGAATTAAGGCCGCCATGCCGGCATCCATCCACGGGGCTCTTGCGGAAATTCGCCGCGCTGCTCCTTCATGGTCGTCCCAGCCACGATGGAAGATTTCAATAAAGGAGACACCTGCTTCGACCAACCGCCGGGCCAGCAAACAAGATTGGCCAAACTTGTGCCGGCCGTATTCATCTCGCAAACTCGCCGGCTCATCATCCAGATTAAATGCCCGAGCCCGTGGGGATCGCATCAAACGCACCGCTCGTTCATAGGCGGACTGCCGGGAAGAAACCGTGGGCACCGGATAATTGTTGGCAAAGCGGCGTTCACTCCGGGCCAACAGTTCCAATCGATTCGCCAGGTCTCCGTCGGATGGCCGAAGATTCTCCAACCCTTGGATCGGATTGTGAACTGCCAGGGGAGCATGTTGCGGCCCTAGATATGCCGGCACCGAACGGTAGAGGCGGCCGCCGTTGGTCTTATCGTAACCGGCGTCTATGGTAACAAAGCTGGGCATGTCATCGTTGGGCAAGCCGATTTGCGAAGAAGCGATACTGCCGATTGCGGGATGCTCAAATCCGGTCCGCCGCCGATAGCCGGTGTGCAGAAAATACTTGGCGTCGTAGTGGTCGTTGATCTCCGTACTCATGGAGCGGAGAATCGCCATGTCTCCCATGCACTGTGCCAGTTGCGGGAGTTGCTCGACAATTTGGATTCCCGGAACCGTGGTTGCCATCGACCGAAACTCGCCATTGGGCTTGGGGTCAAAGGTATGCTGTTGGCTGGGCCCCCCGTCCATCCAAAGGAGGATGCAGGCTTTGCCGCGCGGGCGTTGAATGGCTGCTGAAGCCAAGGATTCAAACCATGGCAAAGACATTCCGGAAAGGACTCCGGCGGCGGAGAGTTTCATTAGTTCCCGGCGGGACAGTAGTGGTTTATTGCTAGGCATGACGATCCTTTCTGATAAGATTTCGGCTCCTGAGAGTTTGGTATTTTCCTGCTACCGAATAAACATGTACTCGCTGCGATTAACCAGCATCCACAACACACCGACATAGGCTTGGTGAGTATCTTCCGACTCGGCCACATAATCTACGGCCTCTTTTGCCTCATCGCTAGACGGTCGGCGAGAAAGCGTGGAAAGATAAAGCCATTCCACCGTTTTTTCCGGTGTTGGTGCCGGTTTGGTTCTGAGAAATTCCTCCAAAGCCCGACTGCCTTTCAACAACCGAGGATGATTGATCATGGTCAACATCTGCGGGATGCCGTGGGTGAAATCCGTGGGGTCATCTTCGTTGGTTTCAAAGCGGCGAAGGAATTCGAGATAAGCATCGGCAACCGGTGCGCTTTCTCCGTTGGTATTTCCGTCCTTGGGGTTGATGGCACGGAGGTCCAAGCGGGGATCACCGTAAGCCAACTTCAAGGAGTCGTAGAGCATGTCGGCTGTCATGATTCGCAGGGGCATGCGACCGAAACCTGCCGTTAATTCCTTGACTACTTCCTTTTCAGTCCCCGGAGCGACCTTGGTGGTTCGCTGGTAGGCATCTGAATTACAGATGCAACGAATGAGGTGCTTCACATCATAGCCGGAAGCTTTAAACTCATTGGCCAGTAACTTCATCAACCCGGGATGGGAAGGCGGATTTAATGGCCGCAAGTCATCCACCGGATTGACCAATCCCCGGGAGAAGAAATAAAACCACATTCGATTGGCGAAAGCCCGAGAGAAAAAGGGATTGTCCTTTTTTGTTAACCAGTCCGCAAATTTTTGCCGCAATTCGTTGCCGTTTCGGGTTTGGACTTCGCCACCGCCAAGGTAAGCCACTTTTACTTTGGTTCCGGCGTTACTAAAGGCAGCTTTGGGAATGGTAACCTCACCGGGCTTGGAGCCGCGTTTTGCCCCTTCAGAAATCTTGGTGAAAGTGCCGCTAGTGTTACTAAAGAACCCGGCAACTCCCCAGAATTCTTTCTGCGCCCAGGAGCGATACGGATCGTCGTGGCATTCGGCACATTGCAGTTGCACTCCCATAAAAAGCGATGCGACCGCTCGGGCGGACCCATTCGGTTGAATTTTTCCACCCTCTCCGGCCAATCCAAAGAAGATCACTTGGGGATTCTTGCGGATCTCTCCTTTTACCGTGAGGATCTCCCGAGTAATCCTGTCCCAGGAATCTCCGGCCGCAAACCGTTCTCCCAACCATTTGCCGAGATTCTGCGCTTCCCGGTGCGGTTGTCTGCCGCCATTCCCATCGGAAGGCAGTTCCGGCGGGCAAATCCAATCGCGCCAGGTCCGTCCCAGTTGTTCTCCAAACTCTTTTGAGGCGAGAAGCGTATCGATCAAGTTGGCTCGTTTATCGGAGTCTTTGCTGTCGAGAAATTCTTTGGCTTGCTTTGCCGTGGGAACGCGGCCGGTCAGATCAACATAAACCCGCCGCAAAAAGGCGGCATCATCGGTTTTGTCTACCGGCTTTAATTTCTTCGCTTCCAGGGCGCCGTTGATATGCTGATCGATTGCTTTGGCGACCTGCTGGGGATCATGTTTGTTGTTGCCCGTGAGAAGAGTGTCGACATTTTTCTGTCGCTGGGCAACGGTAGGCATACCGTCATTGATCCACTGTTGAATGATTTGCTTTTCTTCCGCCGAAAGTTTTTCTTCGGTCCTGGGCATTTCATCTTTCGAGATCCGCTGCCATAAATGACTGGCGTTGGCATCCCCGGCTTTCACCACCGGTCCGGATTTTCCCCCTTTGAGCATCAAAGGAATAGTCCGCATATCCAGATCCCCCCGCTGCCGCAAACCGCCATGACACCCCAGGCAGTTCTTGGTAAGGATCGGGAGGACATCTCGTTCAAACAAGGCCTCCTCCGCTTGGGCAGATCCCAAAGAACCAGCGAAGGTGAGGAATACCAGGAGTTTTTTGAAAGCGGGAGACATATTGTGTTCCTTCAAGGTATGTCAAACATCTCGGCCAGCTACGAATGGCTAATGGTAGGCAATTTTTGGAAGGCAGCAGCTGAATAGAAGTATTATCGCACATTCTGCATGCAGAATCAATCGAATTGTATCTGTTATTTGAAAGGGAAATGATTGCAAATTCTTGGGAATTAGAGTGGTTTATTCTGTTCATTCCCTCGAAAATCCATGTCTCTTTTCAGCTTTCTTTTTCGATTAAGGTTGTGGGCATTCATTCCGCAATATTAACCGGTTGGAAAACCATGAACGATAGCCTCAAACGCCTGCGAAACGCATTTAACCCCTTTTAGAACTTTTTTTGCTCTAATGTGTTGAGTAGCACACACTATGAAACGATTCAAAATGACAATCAGTTCATTTCCAAGGCAGTTCCTTCCGGTTTGGAACTCCCAAAACTAACATCCGGCGGAAGTGGAATTGTCTCACGAAAGATGCAGGATTGACGAGCCTCGTCTACGGAATACGCAAGCCCCGACAGGTGTCTTCATAGGTCCGTTCGAGTTCGAGCGGCACGTACCGCGACTCGCTGATCCAAAGCGGAAGGGTGGGCAGTGGGGATCCGATGGCCAGGGGATGCTCCCAGGTCTCCACACGTCGGCGGGCTTTGGAGCTGTAGTTCCGAAGAGACACGGCGTAGATCGACTCGGCGGCGCAGGCGGGCGGCTCGGCACCGAGCCGTTGGGCCAACTCCGCGTAAAGATTGGCCGAACGCGAAGTGACCGGATCGACGATCACGACGCAGACCTCCTGCTGGAGCAAGGCATGGCATTTCGAGACGAACGCATTACGCGTTTCGGGCCGGTCCTTGTTCCGGGGGCTCACCAACTCGACCGCTGCCACCAGTCGGCGATTGATGGTCTCATCGTAGACGCGCACTTCATACTCGGGCGGAGTAAGCTCGTCGGTCTCA
>CAZPPD010000374.1:5697-6092 GCA_964588185.1 uncultured Alcaligenaceae bacterium
AAGCTACAGGGAGGGGCTTTCCGCTTCCCACGCAAGTGCTTTATCTTTGTCGGCCCTCCCAATCGCTCCTTCGTGCCCGGTCTCATACGTCCCAACGTCAACTTCTACGAGAGTCCCCAAATGTATTTTCACCCCACTCCGATACTCCGCAGGAAGCAACGTGTTGAGCCGATAAGCGATGGTGGTTGGCCAGGCTCCATGCAGTTCTTCCCAGGAAGCGAATTGCGTCGTTGGAGGATGAAAGTGATCTCGTAGTGGCATGGTTGTTCTCCTTCTCATCCAATTGTACTTTCCATACCTGGAAAAACCATCTGCCGGGTGGTTCTAAATTTAGGAGCGACGGGACCCACGAATCGAGAGTGTCTAGATCCTTCTTACGGTTGGGTGGCATGCGT
>CAZPPD010000375.1:0-6092 GCA_964588185.1 uncultured Alcaligenaceae bacterium
CACTAGACTCGAATACTATCTTATTCGGTGGTCCAGTTTTTGGGGTCCACTACAACACCAACATTAATAGGCGGTTCGAACATACATTCCAAGTAGAAGGAATTAGAAATGTCAGGTGAACTTTCAGGGATTCGGCTAATTCCCATCACTGTCAATAGATCGGGAAATTGCCTCGGCTAAGCTCATTGGACGAATGGAAAAAGTTTCCAAGGCACTTGTGTCCTGGACAACGGTTGGGTTTTTCAGTCCTTCAATTAAATGACGCCCAACCTCGAAGCTGGTGGGGGTAACTAAGGCAAGCCATAGACTTGAAAGATACGGAGTGAGCACCGGAACAAATATCAGCCACCTTCGGAGTCCTTTTTGACGAGCGTATTCACGAATAATGCCGCCATAAGTGGTGATATCTTCACAACCTATCTCGAAAATCCGGCTCTTCCCGGCCGGCAAATCTTTAGCTGCCAATAGATAAGCCAACACATCATCAACTGCTATGGGTTGAGTAGGAGTGGTTAACCATCGAGGGCAAATCATCACCGGCAAGCGATTGGTCAATACTTGGACAAGATCAAAGGAAAGGCTGCCTGCTCCGATTACTACTGACGCTCGAAACTCGATGGTTTCCACTCCGGAATCGCGAAGGATCTGGCCGACTTCATGTCGGCTGCTAAGATGGGGAGATAAGTCGGATGCCTTGTCATCCCCTAACCCACCCAGGTAGATTATTCGTTGAACTCCTGCTTTCTTTGCTACCTGGGAAAAGTTCTCAGCTGCTAATCGATCCTCTTTTTCAAAGTCCTTAGAACTAGACATCAGGTGAACCAAATAGTAAGCCGTGTGGACTCCCTCCATCGCTTTCTCGAGGGAATCCTTGTCCAGTAGGTCGCCCTGAACGATTTCAGTATCTGGTTTCGATGGGGTTTGAAGCTTGTCCGGACTTCTCGCCAAACATCGGAGCTTCAAGTCTTGCTTTTCCAGCAAAGTCCGTAAACGGCTGCCAACATACCCGGTAGCACCTGTCAACAGCACAACCCGCTTCTCGGAATCTTCAGTGAAATCTTGCTTTTGTGGTAACGTCATTTTGATTTGCGTACATCGTCAATAATAACAAAAAATTGCTATCGGCATCCTTACGCGAAATTCTACAACTTAGTATAGAAAAACACAGTTCTTATCAGGTCGACAATGCTATCTTTCCGAAAACCCAGTGCTGACTCCATCCAGAAATTCCTGGCCAAGCAAAAAAACCTTGATCTGACCTACCCAGAGGTTGGTGCAACCGCCAATCAACGACCACCCGGATACACGATTGACCACACTCGAATCCAACTAGGCAAGGGTCAATCCGCTTTTCAAAAAGCAAAATCCGCACTCCAGCGATGGGAGCATTTTAACCTTTCTTGGCTCGAAATATCCTGCCCGGATATCCCCATACGACCGGGAGAAACGATTGCCGTTGTAGCCCGAGTTATGGGATTGTGGTGGCTCAATGCCTGCCGAATCGTGTACGTAATTGATGAGAACGGTAGGACGACCCAGTTTGGTTTCGCCTATGGAACTTTGCCTCAACACGCCGCGACCGGCGAGGAACGATTTTTGGTCGAGTGGAACCAAGCAGACGACAGTGTTTGGTATGACATTTTAGCCTTTTCCCGACCGAGACATTTTTTCGTCAAGTTGGGTTCTCCGCTAGTCAGGCTTACCCAGAAAAAGTTTAGTAGAAATTCCGCCACAGCAATGCAACGAGCAGTTTTGGAGAGGAAAAATGTGGACCAGACAGACTAGAATAATGGTGATTTATCAATGAAATTGGAGAAATTATCTTGGCCGTTGAAGTGGTCTGGTTCAAAAAAGACTTACGCGTAAGCAATCATCGCCCACTGATTGAAGCGGCAAAGCGAGGTCGCTGCCTTTGTCTATATGTATATGAACCGGAAATCATCCAATCAGAAGAGTTTGATTCATCTCATCTGAAATTCATTAATCAGTCTCTCAAAGATTTGGATTCTTCCCTTCGAAAACGTGGAAATATGCTGGTTCTTCAGTGTGGAGATGTACCGACCATACTCGATCAAATCCACCTGGAATACGGGATCTCCGGGTTGTGGAGCCATCAAGAAACCGGAAATCGGGTCTCTTATCAGAGAGATTTGAGAGTGAAATCCTGGGCCACCACCAATGGGATTCCTTGGCATGAATATTGGCAGAACGGGGTGCAACGTCCGCTAAAGTCCCGGGATGGCTGGGCGAAAACTTGGCAGCAGCGGATGCTTGAACCTGCAGTGAATCCTCCCGATCAAATTCCTTCCATTGGTCGTACCACCAATGGAAAAATTTTGAATGCGGACTACTTTAATCTTCCTAGCAGTCAGAAAACTGAGGTGCAAAAGGGTGGCGAGTCCAATGCCAATGCCACTCTTCAATCTTTTTTGGACGGACGAGGGGTTAACTACACAAAAGATATGTCCAGCCCGGTAACTGCTACAGATGGCTGCAGCCGACTTAGCACCTACCTTGCCTGGGGTTGCATCTCTATGAAAGAGATTCATCAGGCCGTTCAAGAGAAACGGGCAGAATTGAAGGATTTAGAATCCCAAAGAATGTCGATTGATAAACGTTGGATGTCCTCCTTGAGGTCTTTCGAAGGACGCTTGAGGTGGCATTGCCACTTCATGCAAAAACTGGAGGATGAACCTGATATTGAATTTGAGAATATGTGTCGTGCCTACGACGGTCTGCGCGAGGATTGTTTTTCTCAGTCTTACTATGAAGCTTGGTGTAACGGGCAAACAGGTTATCCACTGGTAGACGCTTGTATGCGAGCCCTACACCAAACCGGATGGATTAACTTTCGCATGCGGGCAATGCTGGCTTCTTTTGCTTCCTACCACCTTTGGCTCCATTGGCGAAAACCTGCAGCATTTTTAGCAAAGCATTTTTTAGACTTTGAACCGGGTATCCACTTTTCCCAATTTCAAATGCAAGCAGGAACCTCCGGTATCAACACCGTGCGAATCTACTCGCCTATAAAACAGGTCCGAGACCAAGACCCAAAAGGTGTCTTCATCCGCAAGTTTGTTCCGGAACTAAGAGAGGTTCCGGAAGTCTATCTATCCGAACCCCACAAGATGCCATCCCATATTCAGAAAAAAGCGGGATGTGTTATTGGCCGCGATTACCCCAAGCCTGTCGTTCATCATGCAGTAGCTTACCAACAAGCCCGAGAAAGAATCTATCAGGTCAAGAAACGTCGAGAAACCCGGGAGGAAGCAAAGAAAGTCTACCTGCGCCACGGGAGTAGACGCCGCCCGGGAACACGTGAAACCAGAGATTAAAATTAAAGAGATAAAAAATGGATAAAGTTTTCCCAACTACCTCAGAGAGCAAGCTACAAGCTAGTCATTCGAACCTCATTTTGTTAGTGCTATTTCTACTGTTGTCTTTCGCGACTCTGGGAATCGGAGGATGGCTGACCTCGTTAGGTATGGGCCAATGGTATGAAGAATTACGAGTTCCACCCTGGCAACCACCGGGATGGGTCTTTTCACCCGCTTGGTTTGCCATTCTGACCCTTCTGGCAACCTCAACTTGGAAACTCTTTGGCATAGGTGCTTCGAAGTCGGCATTGGTATGGGCAATTAGTTTCTACGCTATCCAACTTCTTTTGAACATGATATGGTCCCTCCTTTTCTTTACACTTCATTCCCCGACATATGCACTTTATGAGATCGTCCTGCTAGACCTCGTTGTCACAACCATGGTTATCCTTTACAGCAGAATATCTCTTTTCTCAAGCTTGTTACTACTTCCTTATGCTCTCTGGCTTTATTTTGCCACTGCAATAAATACTTGGATTGTCCTAAACAATTGATAGATGCCTTTAAAGAGACTATGTATTGTTCAAAAAGAGGTCATGATGGACACTGATGTAGTCATAGTTGGTGGTGGACTGGCAGGACTTTGTTGTGCAAGGATGTTACAACAAACCGGTTTGACTTTCCAAATCTTTGAGGCGTCCCATCGACTCGGAGGTCGAGTTGCAACCGACAGAGTTAATGGATTTCTGCTAGATATTGGGTTTCAAACATTTCTTACTTCCTATCCGGAAGCAGGAGAAATTTTAGATTACAAACAGTTGGCCCTACAATCATTCTTCCCAGGATCGCTAGTCCGCTACCAAGGAAAATTTCGCCGCTTTGCAGATCCTTGGAGGCGGCCATTTCAGGCAATAGGTTCCGTCTTTAACGGCATCGGAACTTTATCGGATCGATTTCGTATTGCACGACTCAGAAACAAAGTACTGAGTTCATCTGTCGAAGAATTGTTTCAACATCCAGAGGTAACTACCAAAGAATATCTTCAGGATTTTGGTTTTTCCAATGAGTTTGTGGATGCCTTTTTCCGCCCCTTCTTCGGAGGTATTTTTCTGGAAGATAAACTGAGCACCTCCAGCAGAATGTTTGAATTTATGTTTCGCATGTTTTCCTCAGGCCTCGCCTCGCTTCCGGAACAAGGAATGGCAGCAATACCTAAGCAAATTGCCGATTCTTTACCTCAAGAAACAATTCATACCAACGCCAGAGTTCAAACGGTTTCTCCCCAGAATATAACTCTGGAAAGTGGGGAGCAGGTTAAAGCAAAAGCTGTAGTGATTGCTACCGAGGCCACCACTGCACATCAACTCTTGGGACTTCCGGAAAATGGTAAATTTCGCAGTGTGACTTGCCTGTATTTTGCCGCAGAAAATTCCCCTTTGAAGGAACCTACTCTGGTTTTAAATGGAGAATCCAAAGGACTAATCAATAATTTTTGCGTTCCCAGCGAAGTAAGCTCCACCTATGCCCCATCAGGTTCCTCGCTAATTTCCGCTACTGTCTTGGGTAATCCGGCAGGAGACGATGCCAATCTAGAGAAACTAGTACGAGAACAACTCTACGATTGGTTCGGGCCTCAAATAACTGGATGGGAACATCTACGCACCTATCGGATTAGATTTGCTCTGCCGGTGCAAGATCCCCCTGCCTTGTCACCTCCACAAAAACCTATTCAACAGGATCACTTTTTTGTTTGCGGCGACCACCAGGAGAACGCCTCGATAAATGGAGCGATGGTTTCAGGTCGAAGAGCGGCTGAAGAAGTGATTAATTTCCTAAGTTAACTTCCACCACCTTAATTTAATCAGAAGAAAATGGATTCACAAAAGCTATTAAATTTATTACCGGACCATCTTTTCGAACGAACAAGGATAGCGGCTTACAAACCGGCTCCGCAATCCGGGGAGTATGTGTTGTATTGGATGCACAATGCTCTTCGGGGTCATGAAAATCCCGCTCTGGATGTTGCGATAGTAGCCGCCGAAAAACTGAATCTGCCGGTATTCGTCTACCAGGAGTTGAATGAACACAATCCTTATGCTTCTGACCGTTTTCACACCTTTCAATTACAAGGAAGCTTTGATGTACAGGAGGAACTAAGCCAACGAGGTATCGGTTTTGCTCTTCATGTTCAACGAAAAAGTTCTTCGGAGAGTTATTTGGCGAACCTGGCTAACCTGTCGGCCCTAGTAGTAACGGAGGAAATGCCGGTTGCACCTTGGGTGGGAACCGTCCGAGATTTGATTTCCGAAAGTAGTGTTCCGCTATGGTGCGTTGACACTGCCTGCATTGTTCCAATGAGATTACCGGGAAAATCTTTTGACCGAGCATTCCAATACCGCAATGCAACCAAGAATCTTTACAAAGATCGTATCGGTGAAGATTGGGTGGAAAAGCCGGTAAACAGAAAACCTTTCTTGCCGAAAGATTTGCCTTTTAATCCCGTTGATCCATCAGGAAATCTCGCTTGTTTAATCAAGGATTGCCGCATTGACCATGCAGTGGGTCCTGTGCCTCACACAGTTGGCGGCAGCAAGGCAGGTTATGAGCGTTGGAATTACTTCCGGGAGAAGAAACTCAAACAATACGCTTGGAAAAGAAATGACGCAGCTTTGGACAATGTCAGCCGTATGTCACCTTACTTGCACTATGGAATGGTATCTCCCATGCGGATTGCTAGAGAAGCGGCAAAGGCAAATGCCCAAAAATACCTTGATG
>CAZPPD010000376.1:0-6080 GCA_964588185.1 uncultured Alcaligenaceae bacterium
AACAGTCCTCCAATCTCCGCTTCAAGAGCTTCGCTAATCTCCCACAAAATGGCTACCAGGAAACCTTTCATTGAAGTTGCTTGGTGCAAGATGCGGCCAATTTTCACTAATGCATTGAGATTATTTTCTTTGGTTAAATCCTTCTCGGCGACCAAATCATAATGGACTCTGGAATCCGACAAGCAGAAGTTTGCCGTGGATGCCAAATTCTCTTCAATCGGGTTTTCCGATACTTTGTCAGGGTGCAGGAGCTTTTCAATGATCAGAACTTCGTTGCCAAACTGGAGCACGTCTCCTTCGCTGAGTGCCTGCCCCATCCGCCCGACTCGTTTGCCATTCAAATAGGTGCCATTGATACTGCCCAGATCGGTCAAGGTCCATTCATTCAATTGGCAAGTAAGTTTAGCATGTCGACGGCTCACGGAATGGTCATTCAATGCGATATCAGAGCTGGGCAACCGCCCGATACTCAGGGTCCGTTTCCGTTCCCGAGTATATAACTCGTTCCCTCGATCAATATGTCGCAAGGTAATACCCGGACCCACCATGCAAAAGCCTCTGATTTCTTGGTTGATTCCTTATGGACCGGAACAAGTAAACTATAGGATATTTTTTGAACGCCCCTCTATGATCAGAGCTGAAATTTCACATTTAAGCTGAGTCTTGTCCTATTGCCAAGACTGGTGTGAAAGGCAATGAATCTAATCTGTATTCGCAAAAATTGGTAATGGTGGTCGGATCCGGGAAAACCTCTATCGGTAATTCATTGAACTCGGCTACCAATTCAGGGTCCAACCCACCATCCCTCGCTTCTTGCATCAGAGTTTTCCCACACTCTTCATGCGAGAATGGAGACCGGTAAGGCCTTTTGTTCGAAAGTGCGTCGTAAACATCGGCAACGGATAGGATGCGGACAAGATAAGGAATGTCGTTCCCGGCTAAACCGTCGGGGTAACCTTTGCCGTCAATCCTTTCATGGTGCCAGCGAATCAAAGGCAAAACATCCTGCAAACTTTGTAGCGGCTCGACAATCTCCACACCAAGTAACGGGTGCTGTTTAATGATTTTGAATTCCTCTTCAGTCAGGGCGGTTTGTTTGTTGTGAATGGCATCAGGAATACTGATCTTGCCGACATCATGCAACATCGCGCCTCGGCGAAGAGTATCAATATCAATATTGGAAATTCCGAGACGCTTAGCCAGGGCAAGGGCGTAGTGAGTAACTCGCTCCGAATGGCCCTGGGTGTAGGGACTTTTGGCATCGACTGCCCGAGCAAAAGTAAAGACAACGGTTTGGGTGGTCTGCAGACCAACGATCCGCTTACCTACTTGGAGGCGAGCTTGCAGATGGGTTCGATCAAATGTTTTGTGTAGGTAGTCGTCGGCACCTGCATTGAGGGCTTTAATCACATTTTCCTTACCGTCTACATTGGTGAGCATTATCAAGTAGGCAGGCTCCGGAGTCGGTAAGCTCCGCACTTTCCGGCACAGTTCAATGCCGTCTATTTTCGGCATCATCCAATCGATGATTGCCAGCTTGGGAGCCTGCGGACAGCGAAGGACTTCCCAGGCTTCGCCGCCATCACTTGCAGTGACTACTTCATATCCCCAACTCTCCACCATTGCCTTCAAGGCTTTCTGGTAAAACTGATTGTCTTCAGCAATGAGTACTTTCATCTTTGTGCCTCATGTTTAAGGTTGCACGATAGACCTCCTGTCATTGCCATTTTGCTGGAAAAGCATGCACGCTGGTTAGTCGAAAAGTTGCGTGATGTTTCCTTTTACTTTTGAACATCCGGTGGAAAGCTGTTCAAACAGCTCATCGGCACCTTGCAGATCGGATTCTTTTCCTTTAGCCTCAAGATTTTTTGCCAACTCCGCAGTCGTCTCCGCTTTGAAATACTTCAGCATCCCTTTCAACGTATGAGCTGCGATGTGGAGCTTTTTCGGGTCCTTCTCCTTGATGGCTTCCTCAATTTCTGTCAAATAGGTGTCGGTATCTTTATGGAAAACCTCAATCAATTGCTGCAAAGTTTCAAGGCCTCCTGCCTGATCTATTAAATCCATTTTTAGCGAGGTGCAGTCCGGAAACTTGTCGGCTTCCGCCAATGAATCCAAACTCACCGACATTCCCGGTTGCTGCAGCACCGCATTTCCAGGTGGAATTTTGGAGATGACTGCAGCTACCGCTTCCCATAGTTCCTCATCTCGAATGGGTTTGGCCACATAGCCATCCATTCCCGAAGCCAGGCATTCTTCACGGATTTCTTTAAAGGCGTGGGCGGTCATCGCAATAATGGGGACACGACAACCCGTTCCTTGCTCCCGTTTCCGGATGTGTTCCGTCGTTTCAATTCCACTCATTTCGGGCATTTGCATATCCATCAACACAATGTCAAAAGACTGTTGCTGCAAAAGTTGCAGGGCCTCTTTTCCACTTGAGGCAACCTGGACCCGGTGACCTTTTGCTTGCAACTTCATCGTACCTACCCGGCGATTAAAATGATTGTCGTCTACCAATAGGAAATGGAGCTGCGGCAATGAAATTTCTTGATCGGAAGATTTGGTTGAACGAGCAGCCGCCAGTTGGGGATTGGAAGCTTGTTGCAAAGCCCGATTCAAAGTGATTAATGTAACCGGTTTAGATAGAGTAACATCAACCCCAATTTCTTTGCAACGGTCAATGTTGGCCCGCTTGTTTACGGAAGAGAGCATCATAATGACCTGTTTTTCCGGACAACTGCCTTTTACTGTCTGGGCTAAATCGAAGCTATTAACGTCCGATAAATTGTCGTCTACTAAAATAAGGCTGAATAATTTTTCCTGGCCCGTTTCCTGTTCCAAAGTTTCCAGCACTTCCCTTCCGCTGTTGTGAGCAGTGACGCAAAGGCCCATCCCTTCCAATAATTCTTTGGCTATATCCAGCCCCGTCTTATTTTCCCCGGCGATAAGGACATTTCCCTGGGGAACGCTCGAGACAAACTGGTCGGAAACTTGACCTTCGAATTCCCCCAATCTTGCCAGGAAGTGAAAAGTGCTGCCTTTGCCAACCTCACTTTCCACCCAAATTCGTCCTCCCATCATCTCCACAAGTTGCTTGCATATGGACAATCCCAAACCGGTCCCACCGTATTTCCTAGTCGCGGAACCATCTGCCTGCACAAAAGGATCAAAGATCGCCTGTAATTTTTCTTGGGGTATACCTATGCCGCTATCGCGAACTTGAAAATGCAGGCAGACTTCTTTGTCTGATTTTTCCTCCAATGAGATCCCTACGAAAATCTCACCTTGGCTTGTGAATTTAACCGCGTTTCCAACTAAATTAATTAGGATTTGCCGCAACCGAGCCGGATCTCCTACAAGATTATCAGGTACCTCAGGACGCAGGTCGCATAACAACTCCAACCCTTTGCTGTGGGAGTTGACGGCAAGGAGCTTGAGCACATTCGTAATGGTTTCATGAAGAGAGAACTCGGTGATTTCCAGAGAGAATTTACCCGCCTCGATCTTGGAGAAATCAAGCAACTCGTTGATCAGCTCCAAAAGGGAATCGGCAGAGACCTTAACCAGCTCGAAACATTCATGTTGCTCTGCGGGTAAATTCATCTCTAGTGCCAGATCGGTCATGCCGATGATTGTATTCATCGGTGTGCGGATTTCATGACTGACGTTGGCGAGGAACGCACTTTTTGCATTGTTAGCTTCTTCAGCGATGGCTTTCGCGACCTTTAGGTCTTCAGCCTGATTCCGTATTTTTCTCCGAGACTGTTTCAGTTTGAAAAGGGCTTGGTTTAGTTCCGTATTTTTCGTTTCGATGGGAGTTAAATCATCAAAGGTGGTCAGAACACCTTTGCAGTCACCTTTGTCTGTAAGGATCGGCGTGGAATTTACCGAAAAATTACGAGGACCATCTTTGTCGCCGGCCAAAGTCAAAATGATACCCATCTCAGTTGACTTAGCTTCTAAAGTCTTTGTCCAGGGAAAACGCCCGTTTAATCCATGCCCATTCCGAAGCTCCCAGGGTAGTTCTTCAATACGCTTGCCTGCTAGTTGGTCGGCAGGAGCTCCTACTTTGGCCGCGAAAGCCTGATTTGCCAGGGCAATGCGTTTTTCCTTGTCCAGGATTAAAACACCTTCGGCGACAGCATTAAAGGTTTCCCGTACTCGTTTGGGCACAACGTTTTGACTGGACGAAGGCCGTAGGGTTAGCTGCAGATAAACAACGACTCCGCTGAAGGTCGCTAATATGAAATATACTGCAAGCCAAAAAAACGACCCTCGGGTCCAAGCAGGCAAAAAACCGGAGGTTGCATAGCGAACCTCAACTTGTCCATGGTGCTCTTTCCGTAGGAAAATTGGCACAGAGATGCGATCCACACTGGAGACTTTGTTTTGGTCCCAATATTGTTGGTGATTTCCCGCTTCGAGAAAAAGGTGGTCGTTTTTGAAACGAACCCCGATCGATGCTATGTCGGAATTGCGGCGGCGCAACTCTACCAGGAAAGCTTTCAACCCAGCCTCGTCACCGCGCTGCAATGCCGCAGCACATTCCAAAGCAACTGTTTCACAGAATTGTTTCCGGCCCCGAAGTTTAACTCCATCTGCATCCGGGATAAAACCTAAAACGTAGGCGCTCAACAGCACACTGAGGGAAATACAAGTAAGTCCGATGGCAACTCGAAACATGTCACCTTCCGATTATTCGACAAGCGATAAAAGTGATTCCTGTTGGTCACCATCTTGGTGTTGTTCTTTTTCCCATGCGTAAATCACCTGTAAGGGGTCGTATTCCTTCCAAGCTGCTTGAGAGGCAGCTAATGTTAACAGCCAGGCGAAGGCTCTGGTGTTAAGTAACATGTAACCTGCTGTGGCCAACAATCCTGTTGTAGCCATAATCCCGGTCGAAGTTAGGTTGTCAACCAGATTCGTCTTCGAACCCGCCCCATCGGGATTTTGGAATAGGTCCATCGGAAGCAGATATCGGTTATTCCGGGAAAAGGTTGAACCTTGCAAGTCTTCTGAGCGAATATTGAGGAAATCCTCCAAATAGTTTTCCGGTAAGAAAGCATCAACGTGAAGCGAATTGGTGCTTGACAGAATCCAAGCAGATTCGACTGCGTCATGAATCCGGGAGTTCCCGGCGGACGCACTCAAAATATCGGAACTCTTTCCGGCGTTTCCCTGAGAAACCGGAGCAAGCGAACGATCGGTTGAATTTTGCGTTGCACCTCCGGTGTTGGATTCCCGAAGGACCAAAGGTGTCCAGTTAACTTGTTGACTATTTTCAAATGGCTGATTCTGGGTAGATGGGCTGGGATTGGGGTGGTCCGCAGAAGGTTGTAACCTGACAAACGGAGAATCGTCTTCGGGTAAAATTGTTTCCCCAATAACGTTAATGGTTACGGTTGCCGGATTCGACTGGGAGATGGAGTCGGAGGCGGTGTAAGAAAAGGTTACACTCCCTGAAAATCCTCCTTCGGAAACAAAGGTGAAGGACCCGTCTTTGTTGAAAACCAAAGTCCCATTTTCTGGAGCTTTTAACAGGGAAGCGGTAATCGGTTCTCCATCCCATTCAATGTCATTCTGGAGCACCATTCCTGTCAGGGAGGAACCCGCCTCTACAGTAAATTTGTCGTCAAAGGCCACTGGGAGATCATCAACTGGGCTCACAATTATCGGGACGAAAACCTTACCTGAAGTCTTGCTCCCGTCGTCGGCAACATAGGAAAAACCATCTTTCCCAAAGAAGTTTAAGTTCGGGATATACCG
This sequence comes from uncultured Alcaligenaceae bacterium, assembly GCA_964588185.1. Classification (GTDB taxonomy): domain Bacteria; phylum Planctomycetota; class Planctomycetia; order Gemmatales; family Gemmataceae; genus CAZPPD01. The sequence continues at coordinate 5,770 of CAZPPD010000376.1, forward strand.
GAAAGATCCATCAGGATTTAGGATGAGAGTGCCGTTCACCGGACCGTTGACCAACACTGCAGTTAGCGGATCACTTTCCGGGTCAATATCGTTTACCAGAATCCCGGCATCCAATTTTACATTTAGGGGACTATCTTCATTTGTAATGTAGTTTTCATTATTTGCAGCCGGTTGTTCGTTGACGTTGTTCACCAGAATGCGGATGGTTGCAGTGTCGGAGAATCCGCCTAGATCCTGCACCTGGACCTGAAGGTCAAATATCGGTATTGCTTCTAAATTCAAAGCAGAACTGTTGCCGACAGTGAGTTGGC
>CAZPPD010000377.1:0-6078 GCA_964588185.1 uncultured Alcaligenaceae bacterium
ATTCCCGGGTAGCTTGGCTGGTCGAAATCGATGAAGGAGAAGGATTTTAAATGTAGGGATGAACAATGAATCTTCAAAACCTTTTGACAATTACAATTCTTTCTACGGCTTTTAGCGTTGCTAGCGGATGCCAATCATTACATTTTCATGATACCACACCCGCCATTCCGGCAGAAAGCCCGAAATCTCAAGGGGGACTGTTATTAAAAACCGGGTCCATTCAGCTGGGACCGGGATTGGGAGAAAATTCGTACGGCTGGGTTGGCGGCAGCCAAGGCTCGTTGCTCCACTAAGATCCCTTCAGTTTGGCAAGAGCCCCTGCGGCTTCTTGTCGTAACCCTCTGTCATTGGCAAAGTCGGCTAACTCTTGCAAAGCCGGCATTGTACCCTTTACCCTCGGACCCAGTTGGTTGATGTGATTAATTGCCTGCTTACAAATTTGCATGCTGCCTTTTTGTAAACACTCCACCAGGATTCCTTCTATTGCTTCGTCATCCTCGGATATTTTTCCCAAAGCAATTCCGGCTTCCAGTCGAACCCCAAGGCGTGGATTATCCTTCAACTTCTTCAAGTAATCCAAGGATGGATTTGCCAAGGAGTCTTTTAGTTGGGCCAAGGGAGCACAGGATTTTTCCATTGCATAAGGATCACCGCTAACCAACATTCGCAGAAGCAAGGGAATGGCCACGGTTCCGCCTTCCGGATCAATTTTAACCAGGGATCTTGCGGCCAAAACACGGACAAAGTTTTCGGGAGACGAGAGCCGTTTCTTGAGGACGGGGATAGCGGCTTTGGCGGGACTGCCAATTCGCCCCAGCACTTCGATAGCAAAGATGGCAGCGAGATCATTCTCTGCTTTTGCTTTCTCGATCAACGCCGGGACCAGAGATGCCCCTTTTTCCCCGAGTTCTCCTGCCAAGCGAATAGCATCCAGCCTGACACTTTGGTTTTTTCCGGTAATTAATTCCTTGAGAACGGATACGACATCATAACTAGGGTCAATTTTCATAATCGCCGAAACAAACCGCAATTGAACTTGGGGTTGGGATTTGAGCTTTTCCGTTAAGCTGGAAATAGCTTCTTTTGCCTCTGAGCCAATCGTACCCAAGGAGGTTGCGGCATTGGCAACGACTGTGGGTTCTTTGCTTTCCAGGAGCTTCACCAAAACCGCAACGGCGGATTTTCCACCCCCTGCTAGGGCTCGGGCCAATATTGAGTGCTGACCTTTGTATTCTTCTTTTACCAATTCATTTAGTTTTTTCCGGACTTCCGGATTGTCAGGATCGATACGAACCAAAGTACCGGCCAACCGAATTTTCAAATTTTTATCGGCATCTTTGAACTTCTCCAGTAGCGCTGGTGCCGCGGATTTTGCTTTATGGCCAATCCGGCTCAGTGATTCTAAGACCAAAAATTCCAGGTCTTTCTCTTCTTTTAATACTTTGACCAAAGTGGAAACCGCAGGAGATGCTTTAGGACCGATGTTGCCGAAACCCGCAATGGCCAGCTGGCGTATTTCTTTGGATTTATCCTTCGTAAGGTTTTCCAATTCTTTTATTGCCGGCGCTCCATATCGACCTGTTTTAGCCAGCGTGGCTGCGGCACTTTTCTGGAGGAAATCGCGATCATCCTTTAACAATTCCACCAAGGCCGGTACTGCTTGGCGGCATTTAATGGATTCGAAGGTGGCGATTTCTCTGGCAACTGCTTCTTTGACAAAAGCAGACCCGCTTCTCAGAAAAAAAATTAGCTTCTCTACTGCGCCTTCTTCATCGCCGGTAATGTGGCCCAAGGAGGAAATGGCTTGGATTTGCAAGGAAGGATTATCTTCCTTGGCGGCTTTCTGTAATGCCGGCACTGCCGATTTGGATTGCCAACCAAGGATTCCCAATCCCAACGCGGCTTCTCTTTTCAGGAATACTTCCCCGCCCTTCTCCAGCACCCTGGTTAAACTTGGTACTGCAGCTTTGCCGAATCGGGTCAGGTTCAGAACGGCATTCTTGGCTTCTTCGGGATTTTTACTCTTCTGAAGCTTTTCCACCCATTCCTTAAATGTATGGCCGCCGATTTTCTCCTGCCCGTGGGAAAATGGAAGAAGAACAAGATAAGAAATGACAATCAAACAGCAGACCAAAGTGAGCCGGAACATGCAAATTCTCCTTGGCAGATCAGCTTTTTACTATTCGGACCATTGGATGGAATACACAGACCATTTATAGGAATTTTTCTCTTAAATGGGATTGCCGGGATTTTAACTCCCCTAATCTTTCGGAATTACTGCAAAGACTTCTTGCCTCTTGGTTGAAAGCCGGCCGGTATGTTCTAAACCGATTCCATGGCGTCGGGGCTGATTAAGATCTGTTGAATCTCAACCCAAAAATCCAATGACAATTTCTGAGAATAAATCCGCCTCATCCTTATTAGTAAGCGTTCGTAACGAAGTCGAAGCAGAGATGGCGATTGGTGGAGGAGCCGACCTCATTGATGTTAAGGAACCGGCGAACGGTTCGTTGGGAATGGCTTCCGTTGAGACCAAAGAATCAAACCATTCCCATCATGGTGGACCAAACCCCAATAGTTTGGCCAAGGCGGAAATCGTTCACAACGAAAAACTCAAAAACCTCGAAATCTAACCGCTAAGTCAAATCAGATACCTGAAATGTGGTTTGTCGCATTGCCGAGGCTTAGATTGGCAAAATCTGCTTACAAGTATCGAGGATAAGGTAATCCCCAAAGTGGTGACGGTTTCCTATGTGGATTGGGATTTGGCCAAGGCTCCTCCTGTCTTAGAAGTGGTAAATTTCGCTTGTGCTCGCTCCGGAAATGTTCTTTTGTTGGACACATTTTGGAAGGAAGAGGACAAGACTTTATTGAGCTGGATGTCCAAAACTGCTCTCAGTGAAATTAGACAGCAAACCTGGGAAGCCGGAGTCAAACTGGCCTTGGCCGGTTCGTTGGGCATCAAAGAAATCGAGAATCTATTGGATCTGCAACCGGATTGGTTTGCCGTACGCGGGTCGGTTTGTACCAGCGGGAGGGAATCCACCATCAGTGCTCCGAAAGTTCAACAGCTGGTCCGCCTGCTAAGTTCGGCAGTTCCAGCTCTCGAAAATTAAGGCACTCTACTTCCAAAGATCTGTTCCCCGTTTTCAGCACGGTAGGGAAAACGGGGTCCACAATTCCGAGCCTGCAGGCTTCTTCCCAGGAAATTCCCGAAGGCATTGTCACGGATTTCAGGAGGATCAAGTTCTGCGCGGAAAATTCGACGGCGACTCGTGCCGCCACTGAATCACTGGTTGCATCCCAGTTATGGGGTAAGGCTCCAAACTTATGGTCATCTGCCAGACAAAAGCCAAAAGCATCCAAAATGGTGATGGAGTCAACTTCCTTGGCATCGGAAATGATCTTTGCTGCCGGTAGAATCTGCTTGAGAAACCAGGCATTGAGGGTTAGAGCACGCAAGGCCAACCAGTGAGTGTCCTCTTTGTTGAATCGATGAACTTGATCCAAGTGACGGATGGAGTCTGCAGCTTTTCCGCCGCCCGGAACAAGAAGAATTCGCTCGCTACTCAGGGTTGAAAACCAATGCTCCAGTCTGCTTCTCAGGTCCGGCAGGTCGTAGAGACTCCCGCCGACTTTAACAACTGTCAGATCCATTCGCCATTTCCTCGGCAAGTATTGCCACGGCATAAGCGCAGGCCGCAGAGGAAATCTCCGGACCAAGCTTTTCTCCAAGGGAAACAATCTTATGGTCTTCCCAAATGATTTCCCTAGCCAGAAATTCCCCCACACCGGACAGAATATATTGCTGGGGAGGTGTTGGTAATGCCTTTTTCACTTTCCACATAGCCTTGGTAATTTTGCTTTGTTGCTCCAAGGAAATTCGTGAAGCCAATACTCCGATTTCTTCAATACTACATAGACTGGTATCTCCCCCAAGCATCCTGGCTAATCTGGCATGGGCATTCTTTACGGTTGCCGGGCGTCCATCGGCGGTATCGCAGTGATCCTGGTCTTCAATTAAACCTTTTACAAGGTAAACATCCAGCATAGTGGCAAATAATTCTGCGGCCATTTCTATCCCATACAAGGTTCTTCCTGCACCCACCGCGCAAACCGGTGTTCGAGTCACTCCGGTATAAACCAACTCCATGGTTTTTAGGCGGTCCATGTCCGTTAGACCCTGCGGGCACGGGTTGCCCCGCACCATTGGAATTAGGTCCGTGGTTGTCGAGCCAATATCAATCAACAAAGCGGATTCCCCCGTGCTAAAGCGGCCGGCGTAGGTAGCGAGAGCAAACCAATTGGCTGCTGCTGTTTTCAGTGTGGATTTTCGCGCTTTGCTCGGGGCCACGAACTGCCCATTGGTTTGCCACACACGAATCGATTTCATCCTCGGGATCGACTGAACAGCATCTAGGATAAAGTTCACCCCTTGCTTCTTGGTTTCGAAACAATCGCATAACTCACCGGTCATAGTAACCGCAAGGTGACGGCAATTGGGAAAGCGGTTTGCCAAGTCACCTAAAGCTTCGGGCAGACCTTCTTGGTTCCGCCACAAAGCAAAAGGAACGGAGATAGCTTGGCCTTTGGTGTTGGCCGCTTTCAGGTTTGCTCCGCCAATGTCTAATCCTAAGTATGGTGTCATCTTGGTTGAAATAATATCAGCGGTAGATCTTGATAATCTGGGATACTGGAGCTGCGGTTTGGAAATACGGTTCCGAACCCCGGCCAAATTGGTAAGCAACCACTTTAATCAAAATGGGAAATTTCGCTCGGCTGGGAATTTCAGTGATTTCTAATTTACCGTCAGATATTTTGGCCGGTCCGTAGGCGATATGAAATTCCACTTTCAATCCAGAATCACTGGAGGCCTTGAGTTTTACCGATTGGTTTTTCTTGAGATTAGGGATTGGCTCAAAGGTGATAGTCTGCGCTTTGCCATTTGATAGTGTTCCAGATTTTCGCGGTAACATTCCCACCCGTTCGGTGTAGCGGTATTGTTTATCGCCCTCGCTGAATGCCATAAAAGTTACTCGGCCGGTTTCTGTGGCAGGAGCTAACTCATCATATTGGATGCGGAAAGTGCCGGGGTCCGTCACAACAATCGGCCCGCCTACCTTTTTGATTTGAATCGGTGCCTTGGAATGACCCACAGGGTGACCGGCTTTAGCCCACCTGGGGCCCCGGCCTTTATATTGGGATGGATATCGGCTTGCATAAGCGGGATGAACCTTAAATGTTTGCCCGTCACCAACCCAAGTGATCTTCTGGAAGTAAAACCTGGCCCCGGCATCCACCCAATGAGGGTCCTTCCACTCAATGAACTGGTCCTTCTTCTCCAAACCTCGGTGATAGGCAACGGTTTGCTTTGCCATCGCTTCGTCAAAATGCCAAGCTGCTCTTTTGGGGTCTCCTTTGTATTCAAGAAAAGGAGCTGGGGAGCACCTCTTCTGTTGATGAAGATTTAGATCCGTAAGCCATCCCCTTTCCGGGTCAATGGGCAGCAATGAAATGGGCTTTTTACTTTCGATTGGCCAGGAAGGGGGAATGCGGGCCTTTGCTGCTTTGCGAATGAAGGTTGCCAGATATTCGGCATTGCGGTCCGACCAGGCAAAATGTCCGGCTCCCGGTTCAACTACAATGCTTCCTAAGTTCCCCTTGTGCTTGGCTCGAAAGGGCAGCAAACTATCCCGGGATCGCTCCCAGTTCTCCGTGCCGTTGGGGTCCCTGCCGATTTTGCCGAACTCATCAAACTGGCCGACCATCATCAAGGCGGGAATCCCCGGTGGAATTGGTTCCGGGCTAGCTGGAGTGCCGCCGCGGTATTGCACCAACCCAATACAGCGCCGGCTGAACTTTCGGGCCATTTCTTGGGCCTGAGGTCCACCCGCCGAATGGCCGACAAACATCAATGGTGCCACCGACAACTCACGATATCCCGAGAGATGGGCCAAATCATCCAACACCTTTTGCAAGTCCGTTGCTTTCAAACCGCACTTCAAGAAAACAATACCCAGCTGCTCATCCTCGCAAGCCTTGCGGATGCGTGGATCTTGGACAAATTCCCTTTCCATC
>CAZPPD010000378.1:0-6047 GCA_964588185.1 uncultured Alcaligenaceae bacterium
TGCGTTGGTGCATGGTATCCACCACATGCATTTTGGTGATTCCGGAATGCGCCAATTCTTTGTCTTTCAAAGCTTGGGGAATAACTCCAATTACTTCCCCGCCTTTTTCAAGAACGGCATCGGCAACCGTTCCCATCAACCCAATATGCCCGCCCCCGAAAACCAGATGCAGTCCTTTTTCTACCAGCAAATACCCAAAATCCTTGGCAGCCTGTCGGTACTTTCCATCAACTCCGGAACTGGACCCGCAAAAAACACAAAGATATTTCATTCCTGAACTCTTTTAGAGGTTAATTTTTACTGAAGGATAATTGCCGGTTTGGTACCTTGTACAATAAAGAAGCCTGTTCACATTAGGAAACCAGATCTTTGAATTTTTCCACATTAGACCAATCAACGCATCTTATGAAATCTTGGGAAACCATATTACAAAACCACAGCGGCGAGATCCTGATCCTGGTCATTTTTTTGGTCCTGATGATCTCCTTGATCATCCTGGTTCCCCAACTCATCCGGTCTCACTTAAAGCGAATGGAGATGAAGCACCGGGAAAATATGAAAGCCTTGGAGAACGGCTTTGAGGTTCCCCCGCAGGATAATTCCTCCCTTCTGGCCGGACGAACCTCTCTGTTGGTCCCCATGGTAGTGATTATCAGCGCCGGCACAGTTACCTGTTTTATGGCCGCCAATAAATACAATGATATTTTCGCTGTTTCTTTGGCCGTCTGGACGGTAGCGGGGGTCGTCAGTTTGGCAGCAATTACCGGCGGCGTTGCTTTAATTGGCCGCCTGGCCCAAATGAAGTCGGGCGAAACGGAAGAGTCTCCGGAGAATCCCCTCGATCAAACCTAACCGCATCCGAAACTATTTCTTACCTGAGTATTTTTTTTGATAATTTGGGCATTTTTTCCTTGTCATTGCGGTTGACCCTTTTTTACTTCCCATTTACAATTCTTCCATCGGGTCAAGTAACGTGGCTTGACGGGGCTGGAGCCGACTTGTTCCTGGGTGGTTCCCGGGAAAAGTTGGGTGGTTCTAGCAAAAGGAGGTGATCAGTGTGTAGTAGTAACCAGAGGCGGCTGCGTTAGACCAGCCGACGGGCTGCCGTCGGACGCAGCCGCGTTTCTATACGTAGGAGACCTCGGTCTCATCTAACCGAGGTTTCCCTTTGTTATCAACGATTGTTGCCGAATACCGCTTTCAACCTAATACAATGGAAAACCTATATCTCAACAATTTGGTTTCCCTAGTCGTCGCTGTAGTAGCGATTAGCATTGTATTTTGGTTTTGGTTTTATAGTCCCCAATGGGATTCAGGAAAAGCGGCCTAACCAGCAATCGACCTCATAAGCGACTACCGCAAAGCCCTGAAACCCACACAAAGGTTTCAGGGCTTTTTCTTTTTCCTGTGGTATTTTTCAACGGGTTAGCGGGACTTGGTTTTTTTCGGTTAAGAGCTTGGAGCACTGGGCAATTGCATTTCTACCATCGAGGGTTAAATCATGATCGTTGTTATGAAACCGGAGGCCAATTCGGACCTCGTGGACCGGGCGGTAAGCCAAATTGAACATCTGGGTTTGAAAAGCCACATCATTGTGGGAACCGAACGAACCGTAATAGCTGCCCTTGGCGAAAAACGGGATGGGGCAAAACAATCACTGGAAACTCTAGAAGGAGTTGAAAAAGTGGTACCGATTTTGGCCCCATACAAAATGGCAAGCACCGAAGTAAAAAAGGATCGCACTCAAGTCAAAGTGTTGGACCTGAAAATCGGCAATAACCATTTGGGTGTCATTGCCGGGCCGTGCTCGGTGGAAAGCAAGCAGCAAATCCTGGAAGTCGCTCACGCAGTCCGCGAAGCCGGTGCGATGGGATTACGCGGAGGAGCTTTCAAGCCCAGGACAAGTCCGTACAGTTTCCAGGGACTCAAGGAAGAGGGACTGGAATTACTGGCAGAAGCCCGCGAAGAGACAGGACTTGCTGTTGTCACCGAAGTGATGGCTCCGGAGTTAGTTCCCGTGGTGGCAAAATATACCGATGTCCTCCAAGTCGGGGCTCGCAACATGCAAAATTATCCTCTCCTAGAAGCAGCAGGAGAATCCGGTTTACCGGTGTTGCTCAAGCGCGGCCCCTCGGCAACGATTGATGAGTTTTTATTGGCAGCTGAATATATTCTTAAAACCGGAAACACCCAAGTAATGCTCTGCGAACGCGGCATTCGCACTTTCGAAGATCATACCCGCTTTACTCTGCCGTTAGCCACCGTCCCCTACCTGCAACAAACTACGCACCTGCCGATTGTAATCGATCCCAGCCATGGAACCGGAAAAGCCAGCCTAGTCGCTGTCATGGCCCGGGCAGCAGTAGCTTCGGGGGCTGACGGATTAATGGTTGAAGTACATCCGGATCCGGCTCAAGCACTTAGCGACGGCTTCCAGGCTTTGACAATCCCGGCTTTCCAGGAAATGATGTTAATGTGCCGTAAATTTGCCAAGGCATTGGAATTGGAAATGTAAATAAACTTGAATAAAACATTCTTCATAAGTCCACCCTGAAAATCGATATTACCAATGCTCAGAAAATATACACCCATGAGGAGTACCACCGTGACTGATGAGAGTAATCAACCGCTGAAATCTGGTGCCGACATTCTGGTCCTGTGTTTGGTAAACCACGGAGTTGATGTTGTTTTCGCCTATCCGGGCGGTGCCAGTATGCCGCTGCATCAAGCTTTAACCCGCCAACAAGATAAACTTCGCGTTATTTTGCCTCGTCACGAACAAGGCGGTGGCTTCGCCGCCGAAGGCTACGCCCGCAGTACCGGAAAAGTCGGCGTCTGCTTTGCAACCAGTGGCCCGGGAGCCACCAACTTTGTCACCTGCCTGGCGGATGCCAAAATGGACTCGGTTCCCATTATCGCCATCACCGGGCAAGTGGGAACATCTGTAATCGGTTCCGATGCTTTCCAAGAAACTCCCATTGTGGAAGTTTGCCGGGCGATCACCAAACACCATTACCTAGTCACTTCCACGGAAGAGATCCCTCGTGTTTTCAAGGAAGCCTTTCACCTGGCAACTACCGGAAGACCGGGACCTATCATCATAGACGTTCCCAAGGACATCCAAAATAAGATGATCGTCCCGGATTATGATCCACCCATGAACCTGCCCGGCTACTTTCCGGATAAGGTGTTTACCCGAGATCAACTGGAAGCTGTACTCGCCGCTATTGAAAATAGTAAAAAACCCATTATTTATGCCGGCGGCGGGATCATCTGCTCGGGGGCATCCCAGTATCTACACATGTTAGCCGAGCGATTGGGCATTCCCGTTGCTATGACGGTCCATGGTTTGGGCTCTTTTCCCGATGAGCATTTTCTTTCGCTTAACATGCTGGGAATGCATGGGACCATCTACGCCAACTACGCAATCAACGAAGCGGACCTTTTATTGGCTTTGGGAGTTCGCTTTGATGACCGGGTGACCGGAAAAGTAAGTGAATTCGCCAAGCACGGCAAGATCGTCCATGTCGACATTGATCCATCCGAAATCAACAAAATCAAATTTGCCGATGTGCCAATCGTCGGGGATGTCAGAAAGGTCCTGCAATCCCTTTTGGATTTAATGAACGAAAATCCGGAGAAGTGGGCTAGTTACGCCAAAGGCCACGGGGATTGTATCTAGCAGATTGAAGAATGGCGGTCTCAAGAGCCTTTAAAATATAACGACCGCGAAGATGCCATTTTGCCCCAATACGCTATTGATCGGTTATGGCAAATCATCAAGGAACGGGGCCAAGTTGATGACACTATTGTTACTACCGGGGTAGGCCAACACCAAATGTGGGCTGCCCAATACTGGAAATTCACCAAACCGCGGACCTGGTTTACCAGTGGCGGCCTTGGAGCCATGGGATTTGGCTTGCCGGCAGCTTTGGGAGCTCAGAACGCTAATCCCCTGAAATCTGTCTTCGATATTGATGGCGACGGCAGTTTCCTGATGAACATTCAGGAATTGGCAACTGCTTAATGCGAGAAACTCCCGGTCAAAGTGTTATTGTTGAACAACCAGCACCTGGGCATGGTGGTGCAGTGGGAAGACCGGTTCTTCGAAAGTAACCGAGGCCATACTTATTTGGGTGCCGGCTTCGATCATGACCCTTACCCGGATTTTGTGACCCTGGCTCGGGGATTTGGTTGTGGCGCTAGAAATGTCTTCAAGAAGGAAGACTTTGATGATGCGTTGATTGAAATGCTCGATAGCAAAGGGCCTTACGTTTTGGACGTGTTGGTTCCCTACCAAGAACACGTCTTGCCGATGATTCCAAGTGGGATGACGGTTCGAGATTTGATTAAGGCTTAAGTTGCGGGCTGAATACTTGCAAATCCAACTTGACCTAAAAATCCCGGGGAAATAGTGAGGGATATATCACTATTTCCCCGGCTAATTTTATTGGGGTTAGGGAGAGCAAAAACACAAACACAGTGCAAGTGATTTGACTAGTTAACGTTAATTCTTTTTCCTTCCCGGGAGAGATTATTTTATTTTCTTCTTCTTAATCCCGTTACATCCGGCATTGTCATTGTGGTTGTTCTTATAGTTGGAGTGTTTATCCACCGCTTTCATTAGCTTCTCATATTCCTTGTCAGTTGGTTTTTGTCCAGATTGTATTTTTCCGGCTAGGTCCCAAGCAATCTCAAAGACTTTATCATTGGTTTTGTTATTACTCATGAGGCGTTGCCCCGGATTAGGATTATTTCCGCGAGCATATTGACACTGAGCAATATAGGCCAGCGCCTCGGATTCTCTTACCTTCATTTTGGTCTCTTTCACCGAGTCAAAAAAAGCATGGACAACTTCGTGAACTACCAGGGCTTTCCGGCTCAATGTCTTCGCTTCGGTAAACTTCAGATACAAAGTGTCATGATCCATGTCATATTCCCCGGTAGCCGATAGGTTGGAATCATACTTTACCAGTATCTGGCCTAGGGAAATATTGATTATAACTGGTCCAAATAACAGGTGATTGAAGTAATATCCTTTCAGGGTATAGGATTTGATAACCCAGATGTTCTTGTTGGAAATAACGTCAATTACAGTTTTTTTGGCTGCTTCGTCTTGTGCTTTGGACACAGGCATCTCCTAAAAATGGAAGGATAAATGAAATGGGATTTTCCATTAGAGATGCATTTTTTCATTGTTAAACGGACAAGGAATGAAAAATGGTTAGAAAATAGATTTGCCATGTTCTTCACTGCTGGGGAATGAAATAGCCCTGGCGGGTGTGGGCCAGGGCTCAGGAAGGTGCAACAAAGCATGGACTAAGAAGTATTCAATTCCCCGAACTTTCCTTCTTGGATGAAACTCTGCCCGCTTTTAATTTCTCCAGCAATGGTTGAACCACTTCGGCAGGAATGGCATAACTTTCCGTCCTTCCGGCTCGGGCAATGTTGATGCCGATTACTTTGCCGTCCAAGTCGACCAACGGCCCGCCACATTTCGTCGGATCAATTACGCTATCGTGTTGCAAGATCGTGGGAAAGCCCGTGCGGCGGTCACTGAGTTTGCTGCCCAATTGATTTTGCCGGTCACCTCGAGACAAAGGCCGTTTGCCGAGGGTCACTTCGACATCCATCTCCTTTTCACCACGGCGAAGATTTACAGTTACCCGGTCTCCCGGCCGATAAGCCTTTAATAACTGGATAAGTTTGCTGGAATTGGAGACAGCCTTTTTATTCACGGACAATATTACATCATTCTTTTTGAGGCCCGCTTTTGCCGCTCCGGTCCTTGGGAAAATACGATCAATCACCGCTTTTTTTGCTTCCGGCTTGAGATTTATGCCCATGTAACCGTGGTTGGACACTCGGCGGTATTTAACATTCCGCATCCCAACGCAGACCACACCGAGGGCTACTGGATCAGAATCGGTTCCCACGGAAATAGCCCAGCTGCCCACCGGAGCTTGTTTACTGGGACGAAACTCAACCGGTTTTAGATCTTTGGCGTCAACCTTTAACAGAGCAAGATCGTGGGTGTCTTTGCGTCC
>CAZPPD010000379.1:0-6026 GCA_964588185.1 uncultured Alcaligenaceae bacterium
ATGATCGATTCGCGACCGAAAGCGAAAAATACGGTCCCGGTGTTTCAAATTATATGCTTCCGATTCTTGGCATCGAATACCCTTACTCAGGTGAAGCACTTCTTGTCCCAGCAATTCTCCAAATTCGATTGGCCCCTTTGCTTTGCCGGGATTGGGGGAAAGATCCCCCCCCGCCCCTTGGAGGAATAAACAAGGAGCGTTCGTTTTTTCCTCTACATACTTGCATAATGCTCCCGGGTAATCCGCCGAGAATTTAAACAGTTTTCGGGGGCACATCGTAGGGTGGGCTGCAAAGTTAACCAGATGAGCCAGCGTTTTTCCCCGGACGTCTTCAAACCGGGCCACTAACATTTCCCGGTCCACAGGTGGATTTGCTTTTCGTGAGTGGCGATTCCGATTCTTGTTACTTTGGTGGGATACAATTCCTAACCGGGCCGGTTGGATTGATTTCTCGGCCTGAGAAAGAGCGAAAAGTATTTTCTGTTCGAGTACTTTAACATAAGGTTCCTTTGGAGTTGGCCAGCGGGCCATTTCCAGAACCGGACCATGATGGGTATGAGAGGCAACTACTAATAAAGGATGACCCCATTGTTTTTGAATTACGGCAAAAGAATCTCGAGTTGGAGGCCTTCCTAAATCCAAGCTGACAATGCCTAATTTCTTGGAGCCAACTTTGGTTACCAGCGCGCGAGCATAAAGAGGATCCAAAACCCCTTTGGACGGCTTATCATGACGCGAGGCATATCCCCACATCGGAAATCCGGTGGACGGTGTAATATCAACCTTACTTACTCCAACCCGAAGGCCAGCGGATTTCGCTTGGTTGAAAAATAGGCTTAGCACAACAAAAACAAGAATAAACCGGACTTTTATCACCATGGGATTGGAATCTAATTGGCAATGGACTTCACAAAAATAACCCGTTCCGAGTTATTATATTTGGCAATACTGGTGGAGGGCGGCCTTGGAGTTATAGCCGTCGTTGTTGGTTATATTATTGGAGAACCAATCGAAAAATATATTTCCTGGGATCTATCATCTCCGGTTCGAGGTATAATTATCGCTCTTCCTATGTTGGTTGGATTTTTTTTGAGTGCTTGGTATCCGGTTGGTTCCATTAAAAAAATAAAACATTTTATTGAGGAAACGATCAAGCCATTATTTTCCAGGTTATCTATCTTCGAAATTGCCTTGATTTCCTTACTGGCTGGAATCGGGGAAGAATTTATGTTCCGCGGATTGATTCAACCGGTAATTGCAAACTGGTTTGGTTTTTGGATCGGGCTAACCGTTGCCGCCGTATTATTTGGTGCTTTTCATCTGATAACACCGACTTATGCAATTCTAGCAACTCTCGTCGGTTTCTATCTTGGAATTCTGTTTCACTATACCGGGAATCTATTAGATGTTGTAATAGCTCATGGGCTATATGACTTCGTAGCTCTTGTTTATTTGGTTAATACGCCAAACAAAGATATAAAACCCGAAATAGTACCCGAGGAGAATACTGGTTCCAGGGATCCTGAATAAGCAGCCGCTTATTGCTTCGGTCGTGGAATTCGTTTTGAAAGTATCCTCGCTAATTCGGTTATGGGCTCTTTGTGATCATCGACTCGAAGGTCGATGTAGCGATCGTTGTAACCGCCATAGCCTCGCCGGGGGCTAACAATTAATATAGCGGCCGATTGTTTCCCCCTTTTGTCTCCTCCAGCTTTTTCGGCGGCTTCCATTGCTGCCAAAATTCGCCAAGCTAAGGGCCCTTTGGTGGATTCAAATGCTTGGGCCATATCCTCAATGACTGCTTTCCCGGCTAAAAGATTCCCTTGGCAGCTATAGTATTTCCCAGCTTTAGCCCCAGCATACGGTATACATTTTTTACCGGTATAACTAGCCACATTACCTTTGGCGTCAATAATTCCCAGTTGCCTTCGCGTCCGAAGTTTGTCAGCATCGGTTAGAATTTTAACTACTTCTTCAGCCGATTTTCCCTTCGCTAACAATTCCAAACCATTGGGGCCATAAGTGGTGTTTGCATAACTTTGCGTGGCAATAGCTCCGACCCCTGCCTTGGCAAACGGCACAACTGCTCCGACTGCGAGAACGCGAGAAGCCACGCCTACACCCAATTCTTTGGTTTTGGGCTCAAAAGCAACAATCGAGAAGGTGTTTGCCGGCTGATCCTGGCCAAGAACAGAGCTGCCGGAAATAGCAAAAAGAAATCCGGTTGAAACCGTAATCAGAAAAAAAGTCCCTATGCGGTTAAACATTATATTTCCCTCATTTCGCAGTTTCTTTTGCCTTCGGCCTCATCAACCTTAACAGGAAACTAAACAGAAATATAAACACCGAACCAAAAACAGCAATAACAATCAGCAGGAAGCCGTCAAAAAAGATCATCTTGAACTGCGGCCCAATATACTGCCAACACAGAAAAGTAATCATCACTCCCAGCGAAAGGGAAGGACCAAAGGGAAGGGAGCCATCCTTGTTGAATATTTTTTGGAAGATTCCTGCCGGTAGAGCCAAGAAGCACCCAATGAAGAACGCGATGATTACCGGTTGCCAGCCCAAAAAGGCTCCGGCCATCATCATTAAATCCGCATCCCCCAATCCCAGCGCCTGTTTGCCCAGACCACTGCCAAATAAAAAGCCGATACTCCGCAAAATCAAAGTCCCGGCCAAAGCTCCCAGGAGTCCGGTAGCAAGGCCGGTCTGCCAATTTCCACCCGGGGCAGCCCAGGCGGGTAGCGGACCCCACATGGGCCAAGGATAGACGCCCTGGCTGGGATATACCTCCTCCGGCAAAAACCCCCACGTGGTCAATACAACCCGACAAATGAGTGTCTTTCCCAAACGAATCTCGTGCTGGTCGATGTCGCGGAGTGCTTCCTCTGGAGTATGAGGAAAAGGCCAGGCAAACAGGACCGCACCAATTAAGCCAATTGCAGTTCCTGTTAAAGTTAAGGGCAACGGTATCGCCCGGCCGGAAAGGTCACAAAAGGAAGCCACCACGAGGAAGCAAAACAAGAGGGTATGGTAAGCATATCCCACCACCCATTGCCAGGGGAACCAACCGTCTCGAATCATCATCTGGTTAACCCCGCGCAGCGGCCAGGAATGTATATTGAGCACGACTTCCACATAAAATAAGCCGACAAAGCCAAATCCGGTTAGGAGTTCCACTACCAAATATCGGGCGGAAAAACGGGCCTCACAATTTCGGCATTTCCCTCGTAACCAGAGATAACTAATCAGGGGAAGATTGTCATACCAGGCGATGGGCCGATAACATTTGCCGCAGCGAGAGCCGGGCCAAAGAATACTTTTCTCCACAGGCATCCGAACAATACACACATTCAGGAAGCTGCCGATTACAGTTCCAATGATGAAAACAAATATCAACCACAAATAAACCAGCATGATGTTTATACTTGTATCCCCTTAACATTGACTTTCTTCCAGGATTATAGGGAAGCGCCGGGGAAATGACTTACCGGTACTTTAAAGAGGAACGGGAATTTCGGGTGCGGGACCTTTTCTGAAAATTTCTCATTGGATAGGCTATAATAATTTAAATTTGTGTTGGAGAATCCAATGAATGATACCAAACCGGCCCGGTTAACTGCCTTATCTTCCTGCGCGGGTTGAGCTTCCAAGCTGCCTTCCGGGGCGCTGGCGCAGGTACTGCGGCCATTTCAAACTCTGTTTAATTCTCATGATTTCCCGGATCTTATTGCCGGTTTGGGAAGTCCCGATGATGCTGCGGTTTATCGACTGGACGACGAGCGGGTTCTGATAGCAACCACTGACTTTTTTACTCCGATTGTGGACGATCCTTATGATTATGGAGCCATCGCCGCAGCCAATTCTCTTTCCGATGCTTACGCCATGGGCGGAAAGCCCATCTTGGCTTTGAGCATCGTGGCATTGCCCCTGTCTTTGCCCATGGAAATATTGACGGAGATAATGCGAGGTCTTGGAGACATCGTAAAAGAATCCGGTGCCGTGATTGCCGGTGGGCACTCCATCAAAGACAACGAACCTAAAGTCGGGCTCTGCGTTCTGGCGCTTGCCCATCCAGATCAGTTATTGATGAAAGGGGGAGCCGAAGTCGGAGACGTACTGGTGCTTACCAAACCCTTGGGAAACGGCATCATCGCCACGGCGGCGAAGATAGATCAGGCCGATGCGAAACATCTTGCCGCTGCAGTGGATTGGATGAAACGCTTGAATCGAACTGCGGCCGAGGTGGCGGGGATCTATCGGTTGCAAGCCGGTACGGATATTACGGGGTTTGGCTTGCTTGGGCATAGTTGGGAGATGGCTGAATCTGCGGGTGTGGGAATGCGATTTTTCCTGGAAAATGTTCCCTTTATCGAAGGCGTCCGCGAATATGCAGAAAAGAAGCTGTTCCCCGGCGGCGGCAAGGCCAATTTGGAATCCTACCAGGACCATGTCCGCTTCGACTCCGATGTTACCGATGCAGAACGCATGCTTCTCGCCGATCCCCAAACAAGCGGAGGGTTGTTACTCGCTGTACCTGAGCAATATTTGGATGATTTTCAAGCGCGAATGGAGTCAAGTGGAGAGCAATGTTGGATCATTGGGGAAGTCATAAAAGGCAACGATATTGAAGTTCATCGGACTCGAAGTTAAACTATTGGCCGTTTGGCAATTCATTTTGATCGGTGTTTCCCAAGAAAATAATCTAAAAGTCCATAAGATAACTCCTGCAGGTTTAGGTTAAGGTTTGGTCCCGAGAAGTTGGTCAAGGAAAACCTTTTGGAGGCAATGAATGCTGGAGAATGATCCCCTATGGTACAAAGACGCCATTATTTATGAGCTACACGTCCGAGCCTTCCACGATAGCCTTGGGGATGGCATGGGGGATTTCAAAGGATTGGCGCACAAGCTGGATTACCTCCAAGATCTGGGTGTCACGGCAATTTGGCTTCTTCCCTTTTACCCCTCGCCTTTAAAATATGACGGCTACGACATCGCAGACTATTCCGGTATTAATCCCGACTATGGATCGTTACGGGATTTCAAAACGTTCCTTCGCGAAGCCCATAAACGCGGGCTGCGAGTCATCACCGAGTTGGTAATCAATCACACCTCCGATCAACATCCTTGGTTTAAACGAGCCCGCCGGTCGCCGCGGGGAAGCAGTAATCGCGACTTTTATGTCTGGAGTGATACCCCGGAGAAATATAAAGAAGCCCGGATTATTTTCCAGGACTTTGAACACTCCAACTGGACTTATGACGAGGTCGCCAAGGCTTATTATTGGCATCGCTTTTATTCTCACCAGCCGGATTTAAATTACGACAACCCCGAAGTATGGAAGGCGATCTTTCCGCTGTTGGATTTTTGGATGGAAATGGGCGTTGACGGCATGCGTTTGGATGCCGTCCCGTATTTATACGAACGCGAAGGGACCAACTGCGAAAATCTACCGGAAACACATACCTTCCTGAAAGAATTACGCAAACATGTTGACGCAAAGTTCCCCAACCGCATGCTCTTGGCCGAAGCAAACCAATGGCCGGAAGATGCCGTGGCTTACTTTGGGGACGGCGATGAATGCCATATGTGTTTCCACTTCCCGGTCATGCCGCGAATGTTCATGGCCATTCATATGGAAGATCGCTTCCCCATCATCGACATCATGGAGCAAACACCGGCAATCCCGGAGAATTGCCAGTGGTCGATGTTCCTGCGAAATCACGATGAACTAACGCTGGAAATGGTGACCGACGAGGAACGCGACTATATGTATCGCGCTTATGCCACGGACCCGCGAGCCCGCATCAACTTGGGTATACGCCGCCGGTTAGCTCCCCTGCTGGGGAATAATCGCCGCCGAATAGAGTTGATGAACGCTATGCTATTCGCACTTCCCGGCACCCCCGTTGTCTACTACGGCGAAGAAATCGGCATGGGAGACAATATCTACCTTGGCGCCCGCAACAGTGTTCGCACACCGATGCAATGGAGCGGCGACCGCAATGGGGGATTTTCCCGGG
>CAZPPD010000380.1:0-5989 GCA_964588185.1 uncultured Alcaligenaceae bacterium
GCCTGCTCGCACCAAGGTAAATCCCACCAAATCACGGGAACAAGATATCCGAGCCAAGTATGAAAACCTGCTCTCCGGAAAACGTGGGCCGCTAGCCACAGGGAAGTCGCCATTTCAAATAGCAGACAGGATGATCAAAAGCGGCCAATCCCAATTGGAGCGCGAATACCAAATGAAAGTGGACCGGAACAGCGGGTTTGTTTCCGTAGTCCGTAGCGTGGAAAAATCAGCGACACCAACTTCTCGGGATTTAACCTTCCCCAAAAACTGGAAACAAATTGTTGCTCGCCGCCCGCGCGGGCCCAAGCTGACCAAGAAAGAAGCTCAGCTCCTTAAGACCCTCAACTCGGTGCTTACCGTCAATTTTGAGCGTGAACCTTTTAAAGATGTGATTACTTACCTCCAGGAGAAAACGGGTCAAGCCATCATTGTGGACCCCAACGCCTTGAAGGAGGTGTTCATCGAATATGATACTCCGGTTACCTTTCAGGGCCCCAAGGTTTCCATCCGGGTCATCCTGAAGTCCATCCTTCGTCCTTTGGGTCTGACTTATGTCTTACGGGATGGAATCATCCAGGTCGTTACACCCCAACGGGCCCGGGAAATGATGGTTACTCGTTCTTATCCCATTGCCGGTTTACTGCCTGTCCCGGATTTCCGCTTTGGTCCTTTCTTCAACCGGGCTCAAAAGCTTCATTATGTCAGTCAACTTATGTATTTGATTCAAACGACGGTGGAGCCTGCATCGTGGTCCATTAATGGCGGCGGCGGGACCATCTGGTATCACGAACCCTCTAACACGATCGTTATCCGGCAGAGTGCCGAGCTTCACTTATCCTTGGGAAGTAGCCTCGGGCTTTCCCGATAAGGTTGCTTGGTAGAACGGTTCTCCTGGTCGGGACCCAACCTACCAGCTCAAGTGGTAGGACGGTTCTCCTGGACCGTCCAAAAGGGCGAGCAGGGAGTACGACCTACCAGTCCAAAAGGTCGGGCCGGGAGACCCAACCTATCAACCTATTTCCAACCTAATTTTTGGATTTCGGCAGCCGATTGTTGCGGATGTCTTCCAAATGATTTTGGTACGCTTCCGTCAAGCGGGCGACCACTTCCGGATGTTGCGGAGCGACATTTTTAGTCTCGGATAAATCCTTGGACAGATCATAGAGCTGGACTTTCGGACCTTTGGGTGCCGGAGCATTCTTGCCTTTCTTTTTCCTGCCGCCTTCCGGCCAAGGATAGAACTTCCATTTGCCGCTTCGTACCGAACCGCGGCGGTGAGCCAAAATGTAATACTCATGAGGGGTCTTGGCACCTTTTTCGCCGAATACTAACGGCCGAATGTCTTTGCCATCCAGCTTGCGGTCGGTTGGCGCTTTGCCCCCGGCTATTTTAGCCAGCGTAGGAAGAATATCTACGGTAGCGGCGATTTCATCGCAAACCCCACCCGCAGGTATCTTGCCTGGCCAGCGCATAATACAAGGTACGCGAACGCCACCCTCGTACTCACTGGCTTTGCGAGCCCGCAACGGTCCGGAAGAACCGCGATGAGTGCCATTATCCGTGGTAAAGATGACCAGCGTTTTCTTGTCGAGGTTGGCCTTATTGACAGACTTTAGCACTTCCCCAACGGACCAGTCTAATTCTTCCATCACATCGCCAAACATCGATTTCGTGCGGCCCTTAAAATCCTTGGATACCGCCATGGGAACATGGGGCATGGTATGAGGAAGGTACAGGAAAAATCGCTCATCCTTGTGTTTCTGAATAAATTGAATGGCTTCTTCAGTGTACCGTTTCGTCAGGGTGGATTGGTCGGCGGGATATTCAATTACTTTGTCTCCGCGCATCAGCGGAACTGCATTTCGGATTTTCTTTTGCCGGGCTTTTTCCTCGGTCATTCCCTTACGGAAGACCACGTCCTTGGCAAACACGGCATTTTTGGGATCTATAGTCATGTCATTGCTGTAGGGGATGCCGTAGTAGTATTCGAATCCTTGGCGGATGGGTAAATACTGCGGCAGGTGTCCCAAATGCCATTTGCCGATGATGCCGGTTCGATAGCCCAGGGTACGCAAGACCTCGGCAATTGTGATTTCCGCATCCGGAAGGCCATTGCGATTACCGGGAAACATCACCGCGGGGACGCCGACCCGCCGGTAGTGGCGAGCAGTCAACAAAGCAGCCCGGGAACCGGAACAGACCGGACAGCCGGTATAAAAACTGGTAAAGCGAATCCCCTCGGATGCCATCTTGTCAAGGTTAGGGGTTTTAAAACCCTTAGCGCCATAACAGCCGACATCACCATAGCCTTGGTCGTCGGTGAAAATCAAAATGATGTTTGGCTTTTTCTCCTGAGCCGCAACAGAATTGACAGGGGTGAAGCAGGCAAGCAATGCCAGAGCAAAAAAGGCTAATGCACATTTCCGCAAAAGCAATACATTGCGTTCCAATATTGAAAACATGTGGTCCTCCTTATTCATAGGGGAAAAATCTCAATGAGGTGAGATCAGTATGAGGGTTGGAAATTCTCGGGTCAAAGTTAAAATCAGCAAATTGATAAAAGCAAAGGCTTCGGGGATAATTTGCCGGTATCACCAAATGTCTCAGTGGATAGAAAACTAGGGATTTAACAATTCTGTTTCGGAAACTTTACATCCAATTTTGGAGCGGAAGGCCGGCCGACCTCGACCGGAGTTGCCAATTACCCCCAGCAAGAATCATTTTAAGACATCCGTTCAGTAGAAGAGAAACTATTTAGGAAGTAGAATCCTAAAGACTCGCAATGGAAAGGAAATCTATCTCCCAAAAAGTTTGTCCTTTTCTTTTTTGCAACTTTCTCTCAACCTTAATAACTTTCCAACCATAACCAAAATTATTCCAGTTGTTCCGATTATCTGGAAAAGGGGGATTAGGTTAAGAATTAGTCCCTCCAATAAACTAAAGTTAATGGTTGACAGTAAGTTAGTGAATTTGTAAACTTTTCCGCATTGCGTGAAATTCTGAAGAATAGGAGATATAGGGAAATTGTTTCACACCGCCGCATGTGAGACTTTCGCCTACGATGCATGGAATGGCTCTTTTAATTTGGGTATAGCGGCGGAGGAAATGAACAGTGTTTAATTTTAACCGCAAGACTCGATCTATTTTCCAAGCTGCAAAGGATTTCTGGAAACAATCACGACCAAGCCAACCAACTCAACCAAGTAATCAAGTTCGCCCCGAACTGGAAAACCTAGAAAACCGAACTGTCCCAACGCTCGGAATTGATTTTAACGGCACAAACATGGTAACCATTGACAACACGGATGCCAATGTTGAGCAATACACAATTAGTTTTGATGGCGCCGGCAAGCTGCAAATTCAAGGTAAATTTAAAGCCCCTGCTAATGTCAGCGGCGGTGCTGTTGTTGGTGCCAAACAACTTTGGACCTCCAATAATGTCGTCAACCCACAAACCTTGACCATTAAAACATTGCAATCCGGAGCCGCGGTGGCGACCAACATTGCCGATATAGGCCCGGCTATCGGTGGGGTTACCACCAAGACCGACTTTACCGGTCCTGCTGCTCTGCGAAATGTCATCTATGACACGACCGGGCTTCCGGCGGGCAAAACGACTGGAGTCGATGTATCCAACAACACTAACGACGACATCTACGTTAGAACCACTTTTGGGGATGGCGGCGGTGCTTACACTACTTCCACCAAAGGTATCAACATCATTCGTTTCTTTGACCGAGCGGCCGCAGGGCAAGTCAATGTGACCATCCCGAACGATGCCTTGATCGCTTTGGACTTCTCCAATGTCAGCTCCGATGTTAGTGCCAACATCAGCAGTCCGCGAAAGATTCTGGGTGGTTACAAGAACGCCGATGTGGTCTTAACCAACCCCGACTCCACCAAGTTCATCGACGTTCTCGTTGGTGGTAAAGGCAACGACTTGTTGCTCGGGAATGACCAAGACAATCTGTTGATCGGTTTCGACGGCAGTGACACCCTGATCGGAAACGGCGGCAATGACCAATTGAATGCCAACCGGGATTATTCTCCGGACGTTGACGGTATGCCCATGGGCAATAACCCAGCAGGTTTGGGCGACGACTACGATCAAATGGACGACAAGACCAAATTTATGACCACCCAAAATGACTTTAATATGGGTGCTTCGCCCACTCAGAAGCTGGTCTTCGACGCCTTTGGCCAGTTTGGTTTCGGTGAAGGGACCGGCAACAACATGTCGGACTTTAACTTTGTTAACGGCTTGAATCCACCAATGTCCAACGACCTGCTGGACGGCGGCATGGGTAATGACGCCCTCTTCGGCTTCAACAATGCGGTGGTCACCATTTTAGGCGGTCCCGGCAATGACATTTATTCCACCAATATCAAAGGCGGTAACGCCCTGAACGACATGGGTGATGGAGATGACTCCATCTTCTACTCGAGCGGTGATACCGCGATCGGTGGTTTAGGAGACGATTCTATCACGGAAGCTGCCGGTCTTGCCGGCGGTCCGATTACTTTCCTCTTTGGGGAAGAAGGCAATGACACTATTAACGCCGGCCAAGCTCCGGATGAAATCCGACCGGGTGGGGGCACGAACCTAATCAACTTGGTTAGTGGAGACGATACCCTGATCCGGGAGGGTGGAACCGACACGATTAACGGTACCCCCGGCTTTACTCTTCCTTAATTCCGGTGAATGATTGATAAACGAAAGGGCAGTGGCCTTGGCCACTGCCTTTTCTTGTTGATGGGAATCAAATAAACGATTCTTTTGAATTTCCGATTTAGGACATTAACTATCCTTACAAACTGCCGATATTTCCGGTTTTTTCTATTGCTTAAACTTCCCGGGACGGGAATATTTTCAAAGCTTTGTTTTATTTGAGCCTTACTCAAGCAGATGAGGCCAAAAAGGGCAGTTGCACTCAGTGCTATGTACCCTTCGGGCCTTTCCGGTTAAATTTCCCAACCCCTTCTCGCCACACCAGCTTGAGTAACGCTTGATTTACTTGTCCCATAAGAAAATTGCTGGAGACCCCTCACCATGACCCTCTTTCCTTCCCGTCGAAACAATAGATCAATTCTGGAAACAGCCCGTTCGTTTTGGAAAAGCCGCAATCAAAGTGAAGCCTCTCAGAATCGTATCATTCCGTCCGTGGAGAATCTTGAAGAAAGGACGGTCCCGATAACGACGGTTAATTTTGCCGGAAATGTGCTCACCCTAACTCAAGCAAGCGCTGGTGCGGTATTCGATGAGATTTCGATCTCATTTGCCGGTGGAAAGATCGTGGTCAATGAAGAAGTCGGTTTAGTTCCTCCCCAGAATGCTCCGGCAAATAACCCGTCTGCCGGCAGTGCCCCCAATGGTTTGGTAAATATAGCAGGGGGAACAATTTCCAACGCCAATCAGACTTGGACATCCAATGCAGCTTTCAATGGGGCTTCCCTGAATATCAATATTGTTGCCAACGCAGCCGGCGGAACGGTAAACATCCAAAATCAGGTTAACAACGGCATTGGTCCGATAAACACGGATTTTGCCGGCCCGGGGAATCTGCGAAATGTTCTTATTACCGGAACAGACAGCACAGAAGTTCTCGATTTTTCCAACAACACCAACGGCAATATCTACTTGAGGATAGATTCCCAGTGTGGATTTAATAATCTCGGATTCCCCGCAGACCCCGTCACCTTCTCTCCGGTTGGGGTAAATATTCTGGAGTACAATGACATTTCTGCCAATGGTGCCGGCGGTGCCCAAAACCTGGCGTTCCCAAACGGGGGAGATGCTAAGCTGGCCCTGGACTTTTCGCGATTGACCAAAGCCAGTGGGAATGTCTCCATCAATCTTAGCGGCCCCAATAGTACTATCGGCGGATTCAACGGCCTCACCTAACAAATGGCCACTCCCACAGAAACAAAATTTATTCACGCAAACGTTGGTGGCCCCGGAGACGATGTGATAATTCGCAAAGAGAGTGAC
>CAZPPD010000381.1:0-5985 GCA_964588185.1 uncultured Alcaligenaceae bacterium
GTTTGCGGACTGCCAGAATAAAATAGTGGCTGCAACTTGGGTAGTAGCGACAAGTGGGAGGCAAGAGAGGGCTTATGCAGATCTGATAAACGCGGACCAGCCCAACCAGGACCAAACTGAGAACTGAGTTGAGCAAATCAAGGAGTTTTCGCATTAATCATTCGCTTACGCTTTTTTTGCCAATCGCTTTGCTGCTTTTGGAACCAAATTTCTCAGGGAGTTTTCAATCTGTTCGAGTTTAGGTTCGGAAGACGTTCGCGGAATAAAAATTAAATCCATTCCGCCGGGCAACTCCTGTTTGCTAAGCCGAAAACCTTCCCGATAGAGACGCCGCACCCGGTTGCGGTCAGTGGCTTTGGGAAATTTTTTCTTGGATACCGAAAGTCCAATCCGGAGATGATCTAATTCATTCTCGCAACTGTAGATGATCAGCCACTCATCGCTAACGCTGCATTTTCGGTGGTAAACTCGGCGGAAGTCATTGCGCAGACCTAATCGCTCTTCCTTTCGAAACCGATTACTATCTTGCAAAGACATCCTCATTAACTCCAGGGTAGCCCTTTTCGCGGGTCGTTTTCATTCAGTTTGGCATATTCTTCAATCAATTCCCGGCTGCGTTCATCGCTGGGAGCTTTGGCGACCACTTTGATCTCGATATATTGGTCCCCGCCTTTCACTCCCTTGCCGCGCAGCCGAAGACGGGAACCGCTAGAAGTCCCCGCGGGTACTTTCACATTCAACCGGGAACCATCAAGTGTGGGAACTTCTACCTTGGTGCCTAGGATTGCTTCGGCTGCAGAAATTGGTACCTCCAGGATGATGTCGTTCCCTTCCCTCTGGTAATAGCGATGCGGCTCGATGTTTAGTTTCAGAAGCAGATCCCCACCGCCCGGAGCTTGGCCGCGCAGTCGCATGGTCTGGCCTTCTTCTGCTCCTGGGGGAATCTTAACAGTGATCTCTCTGTTATCGACTTGGAGATCAACCGGTCCGCCATTTGCCGCAGTTTCAAATGGGATGGTAACATTGGCGGTGGTTTCTTGTGGTCTTTGGGGACGGCGACGGCGGCTAGCCCGCGCTCCGCCAAAAGGATCTCCACCCATTCCGCCCATGTTTCCAAAGATATTGAATAAGTCTTCCGGTATATCATCGGTGTTAAACTGGCCGCTTTCTCCACCACCCCACCTAAACGTAAATCCTTCCGGACCTGCGGAACCCTGCTGGCCAAAACCATCTCCAACAAAACCATATTTGTCGTATTGTTGCTTCTTTTCCTTATTCCCGAGAACGGAATAGGCCTGCTGAATATCCTTAAAACGCTGCTCGGCAGCTTTATCTCCCGGATTGCGGTCGGGATGATTCTCGCGCGCAAGCTTGCGGTACGCCTTTTTGATTTCGTCTTCACTGGCGCTGCGTTCCAAGCCCAGAACCTCGTATAAATCCTTTGTCATTGTCATTGTTTTGGTTGATTTTTTGTTTCAGTAAGCTTTCCGCCTCCCGGAAGGGCGGCTTTGGTTAGTATATATTTTCCCATCTTTTTAGAGGGAACTGCAACTCCATAAGATTCAAGGAAAGTATTATTCCCAAATTCCAAATTCTATTTCTTCAGGAGTTCGTTCTGTTCCAACAAATCAATCGCCGTCGAGACTGCCCGAACCGTTTGCTGTAAATCCTCTTCGCTATGAACCATGGTGAGCAAGCCGGCCAGACCAATGCTATCCACGCCATTTAATAACATGGCTCGGCGAAATGCTTGATGCAGATTTCGGTCAACCGGCTTGTCCAGATAGGCGGCATCTCCATTATATGGAATGAAATCTTCTCCCTCGGGTTCCGGCCCCTCATAATCCGTTAGAATGCGAAAACCGGAGAACTCACCATAGGCCAGCCAATTCAAACTTCGGTTCCGGAACAGATCATTCAGTTGTGTTTTGAGAGACCGGTTGAGTTCATTTGCTTTTCGTGTGGGTTCTCCTGTTGCCACTAACCTCAAAGCGGCTATCCCAGCGGCGGCGGATAAAGGATTGGCGTTAAAAGTTCCCGGGTGCATCATTTTGGATTTTCCGGATCGAATCTCCAACAACTCCAAGATGTCTCCTCGTCCGGCTACGCATCCCCCGGGAAGTCCACCGGCAAGTATTTTCGCCAAGGTGGTTAAGTCAGGTTTAACTCCATAATATCCTTGAGCTCCACTCGGATGGACGCGGAATCCGGTCACTACTTCATCGAAGATCAGCAAACGATTGTGTTTCTTGGTGAGATCCCGGAGTTGGGCTAAGAATTTTCCCCGAATGGGAACTGATCCCCAATGACACCCGGTTGGCTCCAGAATTACACAGCCGATTTCCGGATCCTCGGTGAGTGTCTTGTCTACTAGTTCCGGATCATGAGAGCGGATAGCCACTACCGTATCGGTGACTTGGTTTGGAATCCCAGGGACCCCGGAATCATCGTAGGGGGGAGACCCCGCCACGCAGGCATAATCCTGCCACCCATGAAAATGCCCATGAAACTTAAGTATTTTCGTTTTTCCGGTAAAGATACGGGCCAAGCGAAGTGCCATCAATGTCGCTTCGGTCCCCGAACTGACGAAGCGGACTTTCTCGGCAGAAGGAATCAAATCTTTGACCAGTTGCCCCCATTGCAATTCCAGTTCATGGCAGGCACCGGGATGCGTGCCTCGCTCGATTTGGTTCTGGACGGCGACCACAATATCCGGATGACTGTGGCCCAACAACAATGCCCCGTGCCCCGACCAGTAGTCGATGAACCGATGACCGTCAAAATCCCATTTGTATGCGCCTTTTGCCCGATCAATGTAAATGGGGAAAGGCTCCAGATGTCTCAGGTCATGGGTCACTCCATCGGGAAAAATGGCCCTGCCTTTTTCCGCCAAGGTGCGAGAAGTGGGAAACGTCTGGATGTATTTCTGATCTAAGGAGCCGATTTCGCTAACCGTGGACATCGTTGATTCCCCATTTAAATTTAGACATTCCGAGGGAGCGAAAAAAATTATTAGGGTAATTTATTGGGATTACTTTCCTGGGGCGAACAAACCAAACAAACCGAACAAGACAAGCCTTCCCTAATCTTTCCAGTGTCCTCATAAACTGGGTCTTGGCGAGAGAAAAATGAACGAAAACCGGCCATGGGGAAAAAGTAGCGGCCATTATCAAGATATATTTGCACAGAGCATTCTCAAATTCACTTGCAAAGTAAACACCATCTGACGACGCATCTGAGAGACACCTATGAAATTCACCATTCGCATAATTTGGATTGTTTCCTTGGTAACGGTTCTCGGGTTTGCCAATTTTGTTCAAGCCTGGCCCAAACGCCCAATTCGCTTTTATAACTTTGGCCGTTACACCATTCCGCCGCGAGCCTATGGCTACAAATTGGATGAGGATAGCCCGGGATATTACGGCGGCTTACGCTACAAGGAATATTACAACATGGGCCGCGGCTATGGTTATGCCGATTTCCCGGGCCGCCTTCCCGCTTATCATGGAAATCTGTTGCCATACCGATATTGGCCGTATCCCTCGAATGAACCCCGAGTGGCCCGGCCAAACTGGCATGAAACCTGTGCGGAAATTATTGTCCATGTGCCCGGGGATGCTCAAGTGTGGCTGGAAAATCAAGCCACCACCCAGAAAGGGGCTTTGCGGAGATTTATCTCCCCGCCTTTGGTTCCAAACCAAAAATATATTTATCAGGTTCGAGCACGATGGCAGACTGCCGGGGGAAAAAAGGAGCAATCCCATGTGGTGGCTTTAAAAGCGGGTAGTCGAGTCAGCGTTCAGTTTCCGTTGCAAGAGCCAACCGAAGTTGTGCCGCGTGCTCCGGACTTATTCACTCCACCGCCGGAACAACCGGCAATGGAACGCCTGGAATTTCGAACCTCGAAGTAAAAAGGATGCATTTGGTAGCTGAATTTTCCGGGATTGATTGCTGACTTCTGGGTAATCCAGCTACCACTATTTTCCTTGGGTTAACTTTTGACCTATTTGGTATCCCAAGACCGAACCGGCTAGAAAGCCACAGATACCTCCCCCGATTACAGCCATGGAAATTGCTATTTCACTCCAGGAAAACAAAAAGCTAAGCACCCCACCGAGAACTGCTCCAAGAACACAGATGCCCACTGCCATGCTGCCATGAATGGCAATTTGTTGTTTCTTTTTTGCCCCTTCCATTCGGGCTTGTTCATCAATTTCCGAACCGCAATGGGGACAGGTGGATGCATTTTCACCGATCACTTGCTCGCAATCAG
Organism: uncultured Alcaligenaceae bacterium; assembly: GCA_964588185.1. Lineage (GTDB taxonomy): Bacteria > Planctomycetota > Planctomycetia > Gemmatales > Gemmataceae > CAZPPD01. The sequence goes on from CAZPPD010000381.1 coordinate 4,274, forward strand.
GGCAGACAATAAGGCCCAACTTTTACCCTCCCACAGAAATGAAAAAGTGCTCCTTTAAATAAAAATACCCCTCATCAATCACATGAGGGGCATTGGAAATCGTTCCAGACGGCAGACTATCTTCCTCTGCCTTTACGAAAGCGGGAGAAGAAGGACCCTCTTGTACTTCCGCCGGAAGAATTGGAAGAGGGAGAGCGGGTAACCTGACCTTGGTTATCGGACTCCCCGTATTCTTTGTGGAATAAGACCTCCTCAGCGGTTAAAAAGCCATCATCATTGCGGTCCATGCCGACAAATTCATCGAATGGTTTTTCGGTTTTCCGCCACTCATAGAGGCCCACTTGGCCATCTAAATCCTTGTCGGTTTCTTCGAACCAGTCGGGCAGATTACTTGGAAGTTTGCCCACCCGAAACACTATTGGCCGGGGATCTTCGTCCACCACAATAGTCGTAACATTGGTTCGGTCACTTCCAGTGTTTCGTCGGATTTGACCTTTCGACCAAGCTTTGATGTATTCCCCGGCTGCCTCACGGCTAATCAGGCCATCCCGGTTCTTATCAAAATCCCGGTAGCGTCCCCTCAAAGTGTCGGACATTTCGTCTCTATTCAATTGCCCGTCTCTATTGCGATCGCGGCGGCGGAAATACCAATCGGCCATCCGCTTGATCCGATCCGAACCGGAATCGGATTCTTTGCGTTCCTCTTTTTTCTCAGAACTGGTTTGCAGAGAACCTTGCTCCTTTTCTTTCATTCTTGACTGAAAATATTTGCTGAACTGATCCCGAGTTAATTTGCCATTGGAAATCCCATTCTGTTTTGCCCACGCCTCGACTTGATCCCGGCCGCGGCGGAGTTGGGAGATCTCAATGTGATCTTTCCCTCGAGCGATGAAGTCAAAAATTCGACCTGGGTCCGGTGGTCCACCGCCAAATCTTCCATTTCCACCACTGGGCGGCCCGAATTGGGCGCGGACGCTAGCGGCTCCGAGCAGAAGGATAACGCCAACGAAAGCAAAACAAGCGAATTGGTTCATCCTGGCCATTTTTACCTCGAGCAAATTGCAGTAACTTACTATGGCATTATAACCCCAAAGCAAACTCAGGGTAACGCAAAATGCTCTGGCTCTGTTAGATGTAATAATCGGGTTCCGGTGCGTTGCCGTTTTTCATGCGATTAAAGGTGTCTTCCATCGTTTTGGGTTGGTATTTTTTCCCCACCAATTTCAAGACCCAATGGATCAGCCAAGATATTCCTACCACTGTCAGAGCAATGGCGGCGTTGAAGACTTCCCGATCGAAGGCAATGACATAACGCATGCCGATGAATAGCAGCACAAAACCAAAGCACATTCTTAAATTGGGAAGAGCGGATCTAGGGATTGATAAGGCAGTATTGGCCCCGGCAAATGCTCCTGAGGCAAAACCAATGGCAATCCAAAAAGCAGCACCATAGTCGATTTTGTCCCGGAGGAAGTACAGGACGACCCCTGGAATGATGGCAATGACCAGGACACCAAGTGCTGTCCCCGCAGCTTTCAATTGGTCGAATTGAAATAACCACATAAGGACAGGGACGAGAAGTACTCCACCGCCAAGTACCAACGCTCCTCTGACAAATCCGATGACCATACCGACAAGGATGTAAAGAAGTATAGTCTTACTTACGTTTTAACACCTTGGGCAATTTGGGCTACTGATTGCCTGTTCATGGA
>CAZPPD010000382.1:0-5958 GCA_964588185.1 uncultured Alcaligenaceae bacterium
CGGTCGCTACTCATTGCGGGATGGGCAACTGACTCCTTCCCCGGCTCCCGGTTTTGGTATGACATTAAATATACGGTAAAAAGGACGGTGGAAAATGAAACCAAAGGTTTGAGTTTGATTTATCAAAGCTCAAACCTTAGGTTGGTCCGCTCATTTCTTCTTACCGCCGGGGCGAAGGTATGTCGGGCTGAACATTTGGTCGCCGGTGGTGCCATGGAAATGGATGCACGATTTCGACTGGTCGAGTCGAAATTCGCTCTCCCAATATTCCCTCAAAGATAGAGCCGTATAGTTCTTCAATCTTCCGCATACCATGGGCTGCCAAGAGTTGGTGAACTCGGCCCTGGTTCCCCAGGACAAACCGGCGGCCTCTGCGGTCGAAGACGGCTCTTGCACCAGCAGAATTGGCGGCTGCTTTTTGCAAAAGCTCGAACTTTACCACCGGACCGTCAATGGGTTGGGGTGGCAATTTGGGAGCAAGCGGTCGTCCGGAGGGATCACGATAAGTAAGCGCACTTTTAGGATCTTGTTTTACTGCCACTTCATAAGTAACCGGTTGCACTACCAAGCCATATTCATTGCGAAGGCGTAGGGCGTGAGCTTTGCGGAAAACGGCTTTGAAAGCTGCTCCATCATCTTCGGCTTCCTTCATGGCTTTCTTGGCGGTCTCCACGACCCATTTTGCTTCGCGAAGAAGAGTCGGGGCATTTACGGGACCCGCCACGACATGAAGGACGCGGCCATCCGGAGCACAGAAATAGCTAGCCACATTTCCGCCCTGTTTTTGCTTGCCGACGATGCGAAAGGTGGCGACTTTTTGGAAGGAGGAAACAAACCACTCGTTGATGAACTTGCCAACTTGTGGATTGGCGAGGGCGTTCACACGGAGCGCCTCAGCATTGTTTCAAGTGAACTCCGGGGTCTCAAATTTCCCCGAAACATGAAGAACGAAAACCAGCTTCTGTTCTTTTAAGGCTTGCCGGGCGGCTTCTGAAGGTGTTTTTACAAAATGGACGCTTGTTCCATAAGAACCGCATTCCCCAGCTTCCTTATCTTCCAAGGAACCAGGGTTCAGGATAGATTTTGCCAAGTCTTTTTCGGAGGCCACACCAATGGTTGCCGCTAGTCCAAAGACTAAACTTGAGATCCACTCAATCTTAATAATCCGCACAACTTCCTCCTTTCAATTTCGCTTTCATCCCAAACAGGAACAACTTCAAAAGGATGAAAGAGGATTTGCTTTGTTATTAGAAAGACGAAATGGTGTACAAGGGAGTTTGGTTTCCCGAATAAAAAAGAATAAGTCCAATAAGTCCTGTTTCTGGTACCTGAATCGCTAGAGCGGTGCATGGGGAAAAGGGGTCAGGTACATTTAGTGCAAAGCACCCTTCGGGCCTTTCCGGCTAAATGTATCTGACCCCTTTTCGCTCTAAAATCCAGCCGACAGCCGAAACAGATAAATTAACTAATTTGACCGCTTAACCGCTGGCGGTTGCCATGTACCATCCAGGGCTTTTTGCTTCGGCCAGTACAAGCGTAAATTCATGCTGAACCCGCCGGATTTAGGAGCCGGCAGCCAGTTGCTTTGCCTGTCCTTCCCCGGCGACTCACGCTGAATGTAAAGTGTCAGTGAACCATCGGGATTAAACTTCAGCTTATTCCGGTCACCAATGGCATAACGGTTGATTGAATTTTCTGCGAAGAACTGTTTGTCGTTGTACATCGTTAGCGACCAGAAGGCGCGGACTGGGGGGATCTGGTCCTTCTTGAAATGCAGAATATACTTTTTGCCGGAATCGAAAGGTTTTCCTTCGGTATCTACAAAAGCCGTCGGATAAATGGCGTCTTCTATCACATTAGCCCCCAGCCCCCCATAGGCAATCTGTGCCCGGCGGTTGTAGTCGGTCCCATAAGTTCCAATGGGCGGCATCAAAATCCGCCAGTTATTTATTTCCGTACCTGCTTTGGTCAGCCCACCCTTGATCTTCTGCTGAGCGATTGATGTCGCCTTCTTAAGAACTTTCTTTAACTGCTCCGGTGCTTTGGAGAAATCAAATTGTCCGCCCGGTTCGAGGCCTATCCGCTTCATACGAGCAAGAATCGGATAGTCGTTCGCGTGCGGTGGATTATCTTTGGTCAATTCCAAAAACCGAGTAAAAAATGTAGCCGCATCCATTTTGGCGACTTGTTCGACAGGAGGATCGGACGAGACCTTTGGATTTACCTTTCCCTTGGGCGGGGTGTAGTCCTTACTTTGTGCAAATGCAGACAGTGGAAAAGCTATGAGACCGGCCTGAAACTTGTGGACATTGGGAAAATCCTTTTCACCATTCGCCTGGGTGCGGCCAATCATCCAACCGAAACCGGTCGGTGACCGAACTTGCCTAACCCCCTTTGGAAGCTTTCCTTTCCATTTGGGACCGACAATGGCAAAGATCTGCTCTGCGGTTCCCGTTGTCCGGCTTCCCGGCGATGCAAACACGTCCGACCACATATCAAGCATGGGCAGCAGATAATACCGGCCCTTGGAATCGGGAACATGAATCACCAAAGGTTCTTTGGTCACGTCAAAAAAAATAGTGGAGTATAATGTGTCGGCGTTGGGTCGCACGACGTCGGTGAAAGATGCATCCGGAAAAGTCTTGAGATGAACGAACTGATTCACGGGGGCTCGCATCCTCGTTGGGTCAGGCTGTTCGCAGTTAGTGCTGCCCCGGCGAGTCACATCCATGAGGATCATTGGGTAGGCATACAAGTACGCCTCGGTGGCAATTTCCAAGGCCTCCTCGTCTGTAAGCCTGTCTTTGGCATGAATCGCCGGGGGAGTACTCAACCAAAGAGAGAAAGATGCCAAGGCTGCAACTAATGATGCAATGAAACGGGGCTGGCAATTGCAGGGAGATGTCGTCATTGGATAAACTCCTGGTGGCTGTTTGGTTTCCCACAAAATCATAGGCATGACGAAAAAGTGTCAGGACTTAGGTACATTTAACCGGAACGGCCCGAAGGGTGCTTTGCACTAAATGTACCTGACCCCTTTTCGCCATGCCAGCCTGAGTACCGCTCTAATCTGCGATTTCTTTAACCTCCACGTCATGGCTGTTGTTGGCAGCTTGAATTTGGACCTCAATTCTTCCGGTATCCTTTTGAAGATTTGTGATGGGATTCCCGGACTTAGATTGGAAATATCGAATCTGATCTTTCATGGTCGGAACTGTCTTGAAGTCTTTGGCTACCTCATAAACTTCTATCCGGTGCTTGCCGGGTACAGGGCCATTGGTTTCATCAAACTTGAAGCGGCCTTTTACCCGATGAGTGATATAAGCCGCCGCCACAGGATCTCCCGGTGCATCCAAGGGAATCAATTTGATCCAGCCCCGATTTAATGGCTTCCCATTGATGGTGATTTTCCCGGACAATGCCATTCGGTGTTTATTGGTGAGCAATCCTTTTCGCCGCATCCAGGTTTCCAGCAAATCCGGCCAGGTACCGACTCCCGGTTCTGCCGGTGCCAACCCCAACCCATGCGGTCCCCATCCGCCATAGATGTGCAACTCCGCATCTACCCCGGCTTCCTTGAGCAGGGCATAAAATTTCGCCGTATCCACCGGGCGATTGCCGTCCTGGTGAGTCACCCACAGAAATGCCGGCGGAGTATCCTTGGTGATTTCTTTCCAGCCATGTTCCCGTCCCTTCCGCTTATCCAACGGAGCCGGAGTGGTATAACAAACCACCATAAAGTCCGGCCGGCTGGACTCCCGGTCGATGGGATCTTTTGCATCTAGATCCCCGGGACCAAAGTTTACTCCCAATGCTGTTGCCAGATGACCGCCGGCGGAAAATCCTAATACCCCAATCCGATTCGGGTCGATGCCGAACTTCTTCGCCTGCGCTCGGACCATTCGGATGGCCCGTTTTCCATCGAGGAAAGCATCCTTCTCATTGTAACCCTTGGGCCTCAGCCGGTAGCTCAGAACAAAAGCAGTAACACCCGCCCGGTTCAATCGCCGGGCAACTTGCGTTCCTTCATGGTCGATCGCATGAACGTAGTATCCGCCTCCGGGTAACACAATGACAGCGGCTCCATTGGCAAGCTTTTTTTCTGCGGGGTAGTGGTAAAGGACCGGTGTTTGGCCGGACCCTTTCACCTTGGTGCCGGGCACCTCTCCCTTCCAAATTGGAATTGGATTGGTTTTGTCCTGAGCGATAACCGGGAGGACAGCAGTAAAAAGTCCACCCAACACCAAAGATGTAATCATCAAACGATGAACGGATTTCATGGAACACTCCAAGAATGGAATCATGGGAATCTACCCGCTTGGAAACAAACGGGATATGCCTAAGTGAGGTGAAGAATATCAGGCAAAAGGTTTGAAGTCAGGAATTATTTTTCGTCGGTAGCTTTTTTGTCTACAGAAGAATCCATTAGTTCTTTCGCATCGCCGGTGGGACCTTCCAGATTTCGGCCAATCACTCCCTGTCGCCCATATTCCCGTGGAGAGAATGACAGGGAAGGAAATAATCCCGACACAGCCCAGTATCCGGCGAACACCAGGGTGATGGCGGCAGCGATAGCCAAGTTCCTACGCGACTTTCGCCACCAACTTACCGATCGGGAGGAAGACTCATCCAAAGGAACCGGAGCATCCGGCCAAGTGGCGGGCATTTCCGCCGCGAAGTAATCTCGGAGTAGGGAATCGATATCCTTCCGGGAAGATCGATTCGGTGAAGCAGAATCAGGATTTGTTTGAGTTTGATTCATGGTAATTTACCACTCCCCCCGCTGTTAACCGGTCCGCGAGGCGCTGGCGGGCTCGGCTCAGCCGCATGTGGACAGCGGTTACGTTGACTCCTAGTAAATTAGCTATTTCCGAGGCGTTGTAATCCAAAGCATATCGAAGCGTCAAGATTTCCCGGTCCGGCCCCGATAAATGTTCCATCTCCTTGCGCATTTGCGCCAAGGTTTCTTCTTGTTCCATGGAATCCAAAGGCAACGAATCTTTTCCCCGTACACCATTCATTGTGGAAGGGGGATGAGTACCATTTCGCCGAAATGCACTCTTGCCATAATCTTCGGCTAGATTACGAGCCACTCTTAATAACCAAGCTCGAGGATTTAGAATATCCTCTCCATTTTGCCATTGTTTCCAAAGCCGTAAAAACGCCTCTTGCATTATGTCCGAGGCAAAATCTGCATTCAACCATCGCGCATATGCAAGTGCCCAAACTTCGCGGCTGTATCGATTATACAGTGCCTCGAAATCCGGAGGAGTTTTTCCGGGAGGATGGGACCTTGGTTTCATAAGTTCATTTCCCTCGACCAAATCGAGGGGTCCCCTGCCATGGACTCAATTATTAGACGAGTATTCCGACAAATATTAACATCAATTATTCTAAGACACCTATTCCAAGATTAGGAAGTGTCCCTTGGATGAAAATGACCTATCTATTTGTACTGGTTTAACTTAAAACTACCAAATTATCTCGGTGAACCATTTCTTCGTAGGGGATTACCCCAAGAAGCTCTCCAATTTGTTCCGTCCGTAAGCCGACAATCTTGACAGCATCGCTTGCCGAATAGTTGGATAACCCCCGAGCAAACTCTTTGCCGTCAAGGTCGCATAAGGAAACGACGTCTCCCTTACCAAAATTCCCTGACACCTCTACGATACCAATCGGTAGAAGGCTTCGCCCTTTTTCTTCCACAGCCCGGCGGGCTCCGGCATCCACCGAAACTTTCCCTTTTGTTCGAGCCGTATAGCCCAACCAACGCTTCCAAGCCGGCATGCTATTCCTTTGCGGAAGAAACAAGGTCCCGATGGGTTTGGCCGCCACGATAGAGTCCAATATCCCGGAAATAGACCCATTCGCCATGATAACCGATTCCCCGGCAGCCGTGGCCAACTTGGCAGCTCGAATCTTGGTCCGCATTCCCCCGGTACCAAGGCTACTCTGGCT
>CAZPPD010000383.1:0-5950 GCA_964588185.1 uncultured Alcaligenaceae bacterium
GTTAATTCGGGGGCCGTGGGGGAAGAATACTATGAATTTAATCAGGGAGACCGCCAAGCCGGCGGCATGATGCAGATCCAGAAGGAATGGGGTGAAGTACCCTCGAACTGGGCTGTCTATTTTTCGGTAGGCGATATTAACGCCACCATCCAAAATGCAACTTCCTTGGGGTCTACGATTTGCATGGAGCCTACAGACATTGAAGATGTCGGCCGCATAGCATTTTTATCAGATCCGCAAGGAGCAGTTTTTGCCGTGGTTCAGCTTCTCCCCGGAGCTTAATCCTCCACAAAACTACTCGACGCATTCGAGCACAGCGCTCCATATTGGTAGCAGGTGAAACAGGCATTGTGGCGGAGTGGATAAGGCCGGCGGGCTTCTTGGAGGGTGTCCCCAAGACGTGCATCCAGGTTTTCGATTAAGATCGGGCAAACGTAGACTCCCCGGTTGGTGACAATCCGGGTGTTATGGCAGAGCAATCGGGCGGGGTCAAAATCCTCCATCATTTCTTGTGTTACTCGCTCGTCTTGCAAATAACCCCGATGGCGTTTTTCTTCGGCACCAATTCGGAGGATTGGGAGAATTTTTATCCGGGGCCGGGTATATCCATTGGCCTTTAACAGGCGAACAAATCCTTCCAGCAACTCGGAGTCTTCTTGATTTTCCTTCGTTTTCGTTACGGTAATGATGGGAAGAAAACCATAGTTAGCCAAAAGACGGATTCCATTTACGATGCGATCGAACGTCCCCTCGCCGCGGATGGGATCGTTTTCTCCCGGAGTAAAACCATCAATGGATACACGAAATTCCAAGGAATACTGGGAAATGGATTCCGCATTCTTTAGTCTTTCCAGCCATTCGTCCTTGAGCACCGTGCCGTTGGTCAAAACAGTCGCCGGTCCGTATTGAAGAGTGAGTTCCAGGATGGAAACCATGTCCTTATTCAAAAAAGGTTCCCCTCCGGTGAAGTAGTATTCTTTAACCCCAAGTGGAACGGATTCCTCCAATTTCTTCCGGACAGTGTCCACATCCAAGAATTCAAAATTATGATTATGGGGACTGCAACTGATGAAACAGTGATTGCAGGTGAGATTACAAACCGTTCCGGCTACTTGAAACCACAGGTTGTCCAAGTGCGGCAGGGAAACCTGTGGAGCGGGGGGATAATCAACGATCGGAATGGGAATCGACATATTGTTCCTGTGCGTACAAATTCAAATCCGGATTTCCGGTGATTATCTGAAAGACATCGCGGATTTGCTCAAAGCCGACCCGCAGGAGGAAGTTGGAATTTCTTCCATAGCTCTTTGCTCCCAGAATAAAGAAATTCGGTTCCGGATTTTTCAAGGTATCCGGCCTGGGGCTGCTCTGTTGCAAACAATCGTCACTGTTCTGACCCAAAAGAGCGGCAGCTAATTTCATCGGCCCTTGGGAAGCATAGCATTCGTGGACCTGCAGTTCCCGATACAAATCTGTGTCCGGGGCGTAGCCGACATTGGCCACTATTCGGTCAACGCGAAATTGGCGGCAACCTTCTTCAGAGCGAACTTGGACCGCGAAAGCATTTTCTTCTTTATTATGTTCAACTTTTTCAACCGAGAACCCAGGGAAGAATTGAACTTCTTTGTTTTCCTGAGCCAAAAAATTGGCAAGCGCAGCCAAGTTATCTCTTTCGGGTAAAGAATCTCCCTCGATTCGTTTGATTGGGGTAATGGCCGGACTTCGGGTTATCCAGAATATTTCGGTTTGAGGAAATTGTTTTTTCAAAGAAACCAAATGGCATATCGTAGATGCCGCCGAATAACCTGCTCCAACAACCAATACTGATTTGTCGGCGAATTGTTCCTTTGCGGGGCCGAAAAAATCAACCAACTTGTAGGTTATTCTCGATTCGCAAAGCCTCTCTCCCAATGCGGGAATTCCGCTTTCTCCGAGCCACCGATGGTGGCTATAGGTACCGGAGCAATCCAAAACCACATCTGCTTCGTCCAGGGATTCTCCTTGATTCTCGTGAATCAGCAACCGAAATGGTTTTTCAGAACGGCTGGGTTGGCCAATTCCCTCGTGCTTAAGAAAACCTTGGCGGCCTATATTTAAAACACGGCAGTTGGTTTTCAAACCCGGCCCAAAAGTCTCCGCCAAGGGCAACAAGTAGCTGGCAAGGAATTCTCTTCCGGTAAGGCATTGATCCGGGGGAAATTGATGGCTGGGATTTTCTTCGAGAATCAGTTGACGGCCGAGATTCGTGGAATTCATGGAAAAAGGACTAAATAATCGGACATGCCCCCATTGGTCAACATGCTCACCTACCCGGCCTGCCTCATAGATTCGGGTGGAAAAACCAAGTGTCCAAGCATAGGCAGCAGCTTCTAAACCAATTGGACCGGCCCCAATAATCGCAATTTTCTTGGAAGAATTTCCTAACGGTTTGGTCATTATTTCTACCTAATCTCGCCGGCAGAATATTATTGTAGAATCCATCTTTACAATCGTAACGGAATCTGGGAGGTCATGACAGTGAAGTGGCAAACAAACGAGGTTACCAAGCACGGCCACAGAAATGACTTCGGAAGAATTTCACTCAAAAAGCTTGGGAAGATAAAGGTGGAATGGTCCTAAATTGCCGCCGTAGTTGCCCGCGGTGATGCGTACGATGCCTTCTTGGCAAGCGGCTTCGATTCCGGTCCGCATTGCCTGTTTCACCAAGTCCTCCGTCAAACCGTCGATCACGATTTCATAGACCGAATTTACCGACTCCGGCAATGCGCTTTCCACCAAGCCACGCAGGGTGGGGCAGTAGGCATCATTGGTGCTTGCTTTTAGCTTCTTGTAGCGGCTTCCGACTTTGCTGCCGCTGCGGACGATGCCCCCGGGAAAGGGCATAATTATCCCCTCGATATTCCGGATAGCGGCAACGGCATCTTGGGCAGCTTTCAGTGCTTGCGGTTGCGTTTTTCCCAGGATCAGAAAATTGCCGCCGGCAACTCCTTTGAGTGTGCCGAAGGCATCTTCGCAAAGAAATTCACCCTCCATGGTCGGAATCCGCCAAAACCTGCGGTGTTCCAGTTTCTTGCTGGATTGGAACGTATCGCCGAAGAATCGCAAGTTTCCACCAATGCGAATACTCTGGTCTTTCAACACCGGAATCCCATTGAAGCAAGCGGTGGTGGGGCAGGTGAGAATGCATTGGCCTACTCGATTAACACAAGCTTTTTGTAAAGCGTCCCGGCTGAATCCGAAGAACAGCAAACTTCTTCCCGGGCGGCCGTCGGGGGTATTTTCCGGGTCCAGTTTTCGTTCGATTCCCGCCTCGGCGTCGCAGCCGATTACCGAAGAGGCATACCCGGTGGCAACGGTGGCGGCAGTTTGTACCCATTCTTCGGTTTCCGCGGTGACAATCACCCGCACTCCCCGCATGGGAAATGCTTCGGCAAAGGTATTTTCAATTTCGACGCCGTTGATCTTAAGCAAGGTGGGAATCCTAAATGTCGTCCGAAATCCGGCAGAAGTTCACCAAGGATAATCTAAGAGTAACTTTCGGCGAGGTCCACCTCTACTCCGTCCACAAAACGCTGGCATTCCGGCAAGGCTTCCAGGAATTTCCTTCCATAGCCCTTGGTCAAAATCCGCGGGTCCAGAATTACTACCATGCCTTCATCCAAGCGAGTCCGAATCAAGCGGCCAAATCCCTGTTTCAACTTAATGATGGCTAGGGGAACTTGATATTCCATAAAGGCAGAACCACCTTTTGATTCAATGGCGTCGGTGCGGGCTTCTACCAAAGGCCGGTCGGGAACGGCAAAGGGCAGCCGGGTGATAATTACATTAGACAGGGCCGCGCCTTGAACATCCACGCCTTGCCAGAAGCTATCCACTCCGAAGAGAACCGCATTTCCTGCCTGGCGGAACTGCTCGATCATTTGCGTCCGCGGCAGACCGTCGCTCTGGCTAAAAAGTGGCCATCCTTGTTCATTGAACCAGTTTCGCAGTTGATTGGCTGCCCGTTGCATGGCTAAATTGCTGGTAAACAAGACAAATGCCCTTCCGTCCGATCGGGAGACATATTCCTTGATTTTTTCCAGGCATTGTTTCTCAAAGTTAATGGAATCACGGCTGGGGTCGGGCATTTTGCTGAAAAGGTGGAGCTCTGCTTGTTGTTGGTAGTTAAAGGGACTGCCCAATTGTTTGGTATCTGCCTCCGTTAAGCCCAAGCGCTCCTGGTAAAGCTCAAATCCCTTCTTCCCGCCGGTACTCAAGGTTGCACTGGTCAGGACAACGGTGGGCACAACCTCATAAAGATTCTTTTTCAAAATCCGGCCGACTTCGATGGGGGCACTGGCCAAGTTAACCCGCGGTTTTTTACTGCCGGCGATTTCCGTCCAATAAACTTGGTGCTTGAGATTTTGTTTTAACCAATCCCGAATATTCTGGGAGAGTTCCAGTGCCCGGACTCCCGCAGCAGTTAATTCGATTTTCTCTTCATCTCTTTTGATCTTTTCCGAGACCTCATTGATCCGGATCGATAACTTTTCCAACTCGTCCGAGAGAATATCCTGGACAATATCTGGTTCTCGGATCCGAATAGTACTCACGGATTGGTGTTGTCTCCTTCCACCCATTTCTCGAATGTAGTTTTCCCGCCAATAAAGGACGCTCTGAAAGAATTCTTCCATCAGGAAACGAACTTTGTTCACCTGGTTAAGATTCTCGGTTACATCCCCATGGAAGCTGAGCAATCCAAAGGCGGTACCTTGGCGTTCGGTAAACAAACGCCGAAGCAGGCGGTCTACCTGCCCTTGGGTTATTTGTAAACCCAAATGTTCTGCAGCTACGTCTTCTAATGTGTGGGCTTCATCCAGAATTGCGACCTGATATTTGGGCAACAGGCCAAAGTCGAAATTTCCTTGGCGAACTCCAAGGTCACTGAAAAATAGCGCATGGTTGACCACCAAAATGTTGGCGTCGTGCATTGCTTTGCGGGCTTTGAAATAGAAGCATTCCCCACGATTTGGGCAGTGTTTTCCCAAGCAGTTGTTGCTATCGCTTTCCACCAGCTCCCAAACCGAAGGTTGGGGAATAAAGGACAGGTCGCTTCGGCTGCCATCCCGAGTTTGTTTGGACCAACGGCCGATCTTCGTGAGTTCTTGGAAATTTCCGGAATCCGGGAGCAAAGATACCGCTTTCTCTTGGGCGACCTGAAGCCGTCGCAAACTGATGTAGTTGGAACGACCTTTGACCAGAACCGCTTTTACGTCCGGGAAGATTTGTTGCAGAAAAGGAATATCCTTGTGGATCAGTTGTTCCTGAAGGCTGATAGTGTGAGTGGAAACAACGATGCGAAAATCCTTCTTGTTCTGAGCCGCAAGCATGGCAGGAACCAGATAAGCAAAACTTTTTCCGACTCCCGTGCCGGCTTCCACCATGAGGTGCGAGTTATTGGTAATAGCATTACCGATTGCGGCAGCCATTTCCAATTGCTGGGCCCGAGGTTCGAAGTTCTTAAGCAGCCGAGAAATTTTTCCGCCTTGCCCAAAAATTGCGGAGGTTTCCATAAGTTGAGGTCCAATCCTTGACTAAGAACCCTGCCGGGAATCTGTACAGAATAAGTCCCGAAAGGATAATTTTATCATAAGCAATGAATTTATTACCCAATCCTGTGCTATACTAAAAAGTATGATGATTCGCTCTTTCCAAACCGCTTTTATCTGTACAAAATTCAATTGGTCCGAACTTGCCTGTTAATCTGTCAATAAAATAGTCCGCCTGATCTATTCTCGCGTATAATTAGAATATCAATATGGTTTGTTTTAAACCATTGTCGGACTACTCCCCAAAATTGGTCCGAGGTTTTGATGGCTAGCATGAAGAAAGATAATCTACCCCCCAACCAACAACCAGATAGATCGGATGCCTCAAATACGCTCCGTGGAGAAACCGGTCCCGAAGAATT